>NZ_JBHJTL010000135.1:0-15735 GCF_042264065.1 Streptomyces sp. NPDC056222
GGGGGGGCCCCTCCGGGCCCCCCCCCGCCCGGGGGGGGGGGGGGCCCGGCCCGCGCCGCGACAGGACGAATGGGGGGAGGGAGGTGCGGCGGGGGCTTCGGCAGGGCGCTCCTACTTCGTCGGCTTCTTGCCCGTGATCCCCAGATGCACCAACAGCGCCAGATTGGGCTTCAGTTCGGCCTGCTTCACACCCCAGGTCTGGAAGCCCTTCTGATGGCCGGCCACCGAGGCCAGCATCGCCACCAGGGAGCCCGCCATCGCCGCGGGGCTGACATCCTTGTCGACCTTGCCCTTGGCCTGGAGCTCCTTCACCGTGTCCGTGAGGGAGTTGGTGACGGAGTTCAGGATCTTCATGCGGATCTTGTAGAACCGCTTGTCGCCCTCCGCGGCCCCGAGGTCCACGACCCGCAGGATCGCGTCGTGCCGGCGCCAGAAGTCCAGGAAGCCCTCGACCAGTTCCTCGGAGGTCTGCCAGCCGGCCTTGCCGACCCAGGAGCGGCCGGAGACCAGTTCGGTCAACCCCGCGCCCTCCTTGGCCATTTCCTCCGCGATCTCGAGAACGGCGCCCTCGACGTCGGGGAAGTACTGATAGAACGTCGCGGGTGAAGTGCCCGCCTTCCGGGCCACGTCGATGACCTTGACGTCCCGGTACGGCGAGGAGCTGAGCATCTCGCTGAGGCAGTCGAGCAGCTTCTGCCGCGTCGCCTGACCGCGTCGTCCAGCCACGCGGCCGTCGACGGTGCGTACTTGTCCTGTCATGCCGTCAGCTTACCGAGGGGTGATCGGCGCGCGATTCGACCGACTGCAAATGGGGTGCACCCCCTCCCGGGCGGTCGAAGGGCGTCCCCGGGGGTCGGGGAGCGGGCTCGTACTCGAAAAGGCTTATTAACAGCCTGTGGAAAACTTCGGTGGACAACTCACGGAATCCGGTGTCCGCCGGGTCCCTATATGGCGGTATGTTCGATTACGGGGCGTGCGGGGCGGGTCACCCGGACCTAGCGTGGAGCCATGGCCGTATTCACAGAGGGCACCCCCTGCTGGGTGGAGGCGCAGCTCCCCGACCTCGAGGCGGGCAAGCGGTTCTACGGCGAGCTCTTCGGCTGGACCTTCGACCCCGACCGCGACGAGGCCCGCAAGGACGGCAGGCGCGTGGCCGGCCTCATCCCGAAGCGGGACGGCCGGATGCCCACCACCTGGACCATCTACCTCGCCACCCGGGACGCCGGCACCCTCGCCGCCCGGATCAAGGCCGCCGGCGGCCAGATGATCATGGATCCGTACCCCGTCGGCCCCTTCGGGATCCTGGCGCTGGCCGCCGACCCCGGCGGCGCCGTCTTCGGACTGCGCCAGGCCGGTGACGACGACGGCTTCGAGCGGACGATGCTCCCCGGCTCCTTCTGCTGGATGGAGGTCTATACGAGGGAACGGGACGCGGTCGACACCTTCTACGCCTCCGTCTTCGGCTATCTGGGCACCCAAGTGGAACCGGACGAGGAGGGCAGGGAGGGCGACTTCGATTACCGCGTCTGGTCCCCGCCTGGCTCCCGCCCGGGCGACGACACGTCCTTCGGTGGCCGCGCCGTCCTCACCGAGGCCTTCCCGGCCGAGCTGCCGGGGCACATCCTCGTCTACTTCGCCGTCGACGACTGCGACGAGACCTGCGCGACCGCCACCGCCCTCGGCGGCCGCGTCACGAACCCTCCCTTCGACACCCCGCACGGCCGCATCGCCGTCCTCCGCGACAACCAGGGCGCCCGCTTCGCAGTCCTCGCGGAACCCACCGAAGAGACCGCCCCCCGACCCACCGACGAGCCCGCCGACGAGCCCGTACGAGACGCTTCCGGCGCCCCCTCGGACGAGACGCCGGACGAATCCACCGAATCGCCCGAAAAGCCCTCCGCGCCGCCCGGCGAAATGAGATAGGACACCCCGATCCGCCCCCGGGTTCGCAACCGTCGCCTCGGACAGGAAGAATCAGGGCCACGGGGCCGTATTCTCATGGCCCGTACGGGGAGGTGGCAGGCAAGTGGAGCAGCTGACGCAGCACGACCCGAGACGGATCGGGCCCTTCGAGGTGCTGGGCCGGCTCGGTGCAGGTGGCATGGGCCTGGTCTATCTCGCGCGCTCGGCGTCCGGGCGGCGCGTGGCGATCAAGACCGTGCGGACCGAGCTCGCCGAGGACCAGCTGTTCCGTGTCCGCTTCACCCGTGAGGTCGAGGCGGCGCGTGCCGTCTCCGGCTTCTACACGGCCGCCGTCGTCGACGCCGATCCCCGGGCCGCCGTGCCCTGGCTGGCCACCGCGTACGTGCCCGCGCCCTCCCTCGAAGAGATAGTGAACGAGTGCGGGCCGCTGCCGGCCCAGGCGGTGCGGTGGCTGGCCGCCGGTGTAGCCGAGGCCCTGCAGTCCATCCACGGCGCGGGCCTGGTCCACCGCGACCTCAAGCCGTCCAACGTCCTCGTCGTCGAGGACGGCCCCCGGGTGATCGACTTCGGTATCGCCTCCGGGGTCTCGAACACCCGCCTGACCATGACCAACGTCGCCGTCGGCACGCCCGCGTACATGTCGCCCGAGCAGGCCCGCGACTCGCGCAGCGTCACCGGTGCCAGCGACGTCTTCTCGCTCGGCTCGATGCTGGTCTTCGCCGCCACCGGTCATGCTCCCTTCCATGGCGCGAACCCCGTCGAGACGGTCTTCATGCTGCTCAGGGAGGGGCCGGACCTGGAGGGGCTGCCCGACGAGCTGCGCCCGCTCATCGAGTCCTGTATGCAGATGGACGTGTCGCGCCGGCCCACTCCGGCCGACCTCCAGGCACAGCTCGCACCCCATCTCTTCGGCTCCGGCAGCGACGACAGCGGTACGGCCTCGGCCTGGCTGCCGCAGCGCGCCACGGCCATGATCGAGACGCGCCGCGGGGGCCGTCCGAGTGCCCCGCCGCCCCCGGCCGCCCCGCCCGCGCCGCCGCGTCCGCCCCGGTCTACGCCGGAGTGGGGCGGCGACGCGCACCCCGGCCAGCCGGGCGGCGGTCGTCACGCCGCGCCGGCCGAGGCCGCCGGTCCCGTACGGCTCGCCGGTGCCGCCGTCCCGATCGGTCCCGGCCTGCGGGTCGCCGACACCCGCGCCGCCGTCGGTTCGGTCGTCGACGCCGGTCCGGCCACCGGCTGGATCCGCCCGCCCGGCGGCGGCCCGAACGGCGTAGAGCCCGGCCCGCCGCCCGGCTCCCGCCCGCTGCCCGCCCCCGCGCCGGAGGCCACGCAGGAGCCCGCGCACTGGCGGCCCTGGCGCTTCCGGATGTCGAACGACGTCTGGGGCACGCCGGTCGTCGCCGGCGACCTGCTCTACGTCACCTCCTTCGAGGTGCACGCCCTGGACGTGGCCAGTGGCCGCCGTCAGT
Source organism: Streptomyces sp. NPDC056222 (assembly GCF_042264065.1). NCBI lineage: Bacteria > Bacillati > Actinomycetota > Actinomycetes > Kitasatosporales > Streptomycetaceae > Streptomyces > Streptomyces sp. NPDC056222. The sequence continues at coordinate 3,393 of NZ_JBHJTL010000135.1, forward strand.
TCAAGACCCGGGACGTGGCCTGGTCCATGGCCGTGGCCCAGGGCCGTGTCCACGCTTCCGACGGGCCGACGCTGTACGCGCTCGACGCCACCGACGGCAGCGAGCGCTGGCGGCTCCAGACGGACGCCTGGGTGTACTCCCTCAAGGTCGACCGGGGCACGGTCGTCACCGGCACCCGGGGCGGCGGGGTCCAGGGCTGGGAGGCGTCCAACGGCGCCAAGCTGTGGGAGGTCACCGGCGCGCAGACGGACTTCGAGACTCCGGAGGCCGGGCCCGCCATCCACGGCGACACGGTGTACGTGTGGCGCGAAGCCCGGCTCCAGGCCCTGGACGCCCGTACGGGTGCGGAGCGCTGGTCGTACCCGGTCGGCGACGCCGCCTCGTGCGGCAACGTCCCCGTACGGGTGACTCCGGCGGAGGACGGCTGTGTGTACGTCGCGGCCGGTACGCGCGTGCTGTCGATCGACATCGCCGGCGGGCGCGTCCGCTGGCACTTCGAGGCGCCCGCCGTCTTCCTCTCCCCGCCGACCTTCGCCCCGGGGCCCGCCGTCACGGGTGGCGGGGTCTATCTCGCCGACTACCTCGGCACGGTGTACGCGCTGGACGCGACCACCGGCCAGGACCGGTGGCGGATCGCCACGGAGTCCCGCCAGTCGATCGAGCCCGTTCTGGTCGTCGACGGCAACGTGCATGTGGGCAGCGGCAGCGCCCTGTACACGCTCGACGCGGTGACCGGCACCCCGAAGTGGCGGTTCGCGGCGGGCGGGGAGCTGATCGGCGCCCCGGTCGTCGCCGACGGCCGGGTGCACTTCGGCTCGGCGGACCACGTCCTCTACACGCTGGACGCGATGGGCGGCCAGCTGCGCTGGAAGCTCGCGACCGGCGGCGAGATCACGGGCTCGCCGGTGGCGCGGGGCGGGGTCGTGTACGCGTGCAGCAAGGACCGCTGTGTGTACGCGCTGGACGCGGTGAAGGGCACGGCGACGGGTCGGGGGGCTGCCGCGCCCAGGGCGTGAGCCGGGTCGGGCGCGCCGAGGCCCTCGGGCGCGCCCAGGCCGTCGGCTGCGTTCAGTCGGGCGCGTTCGGTAGGGCGCGCCGAGATACGGGAGTGGTGCGCAGAGGTCGTGCGCGCCGGGTCACGCGCGGTGGTTCGGATTCGGTGGTTCGCGCGTCGTGTCCTGGGGCCAGGACGGGACGTCCATGGTCCGTGTGGGGGTCTCGTACGGGGCGTCCGGCGTCGGGTACGTGGGCTGGGTCGGGTACAGGGGCTGCGTGGGCTCCGGGGGCCGGCCGGCCTCCGGTTCGAGGGGGACGTGGCGCGCGCGGGCGCGGCCCGACATGACCAGAGACGCCAGTAGGAGCAGTACTCCGCCGCCGAAGGCGAGGGCGACGCCGTCGCCGAGCCCCGTACCGTCGCCGGCGATGGTCAGGCTGCCCTCGGCCTGGCCGACGCGGACCATCCACAGGATGGTGAAGCCGAGCACGATCAGTCCGGCGAGGGCCACGAGCAGGCGGGAGCGGAACACCACGCCGGCGAGGGTGACCACGGCCGCGAAGGCGAAGGGCAGCAGGATCGAGCCGATCACCTCGGCCTTGGCGTCGGTGATGCCCCCGAACAGGTCCTCGATGGGGTAATCGCTGCCGTGACGGCCGTCGTACCAGGCACGGAAGGGGCTCCAGACGGCGGCCGTCGCTCCGGCGAGGGCCAGGACCGAGCCGATGACGTTGCGGAGCATCGATCGGCCTCCTTGCGGTCCGGCTCTCGCTGTCGACGCTACGCCGGGTGCGGGGGCCCCGCCACGCGGCGCTAGGGTGGCGCGGACACGACAGGAAGGGCCAGGGATGGCAACGGGGACGGCGCGCCGTCGGGGCCTCAGGCTCACGGCGACGCTCACGATGGTGGTGCTCGCGCTGACGGGTTTCCAGACGACGAGCTACGGCAAGAGCAAGAGCGGCAAGAGCAAGAGCAAGAGCAAGAGCTCCAGCGGTGGTGGCTGCTCCAGCTCCAAGAAGAAGAACGACGACTACGACAGCGACGACCTCTCCGGTAGCTCGGGCGGCAGCGACTACACGTCCTCGCCGACCGCGACCCCGACCGTGTCGTCCTCTCCCACGTCGACGGTGGACGTCGTGGTCGTCGACTGCGTCAAGCCCGCGCAGAAGAAGCGCAAGGGCAAGCCCGCCCGTAAGGCGGACACGACCGCCACGCTGCGGATCACCTCCCGCGAGACGTTCACGGAGACCTTCAAGGTCACCCTGGAGTTCCAGGGCTCCGTGGGCACGCGGGTCGACTCGGCCGAGCGGCTGATCACGGTCGAGCCGGGTGAGTCGAAGGACTTCGAGGTCGCGATGAAGACCCCGAAGTCCGTCGACAAGGTGAAGAGCTGCTCGGTGTGGGACGTGCGCAAGCAGCCGTGACGCCCGACGGGAGCGGTGGAGGGGGCGGAGGCCGGACGCCTCATCTGAGGCGGTGGCCGCCGTTCCTGCGGGTGAACAGCTCCGCCTGCCGTTCCGGCGCCAGGTTTCCGAGCGCGATCAGATGAGGGGCGTGGGCCAGGGCCTGCGCCCGGGCGGCCTCCTTGGCCGACCACAGGGCGCGGACCGTGCCCTGGACCGCCTCGGTCGGGTACGAGGCGATGACGGCGGCGGCCCTGCAAGCGGCGTCCAGGGCGCCGCCGGGCTCCGTCAGCTCGGAGACGAGCCCCGTCTCGTACGCCCGGCGGGCCGAGATCCGCTCGGCGCTCCCCATGAGCGCCATGCGGGCCACCTCTCCGAACGGCATCCTCTGCGCCATGTGGATGGTCTCGAAGGCGCTGACCATCCCGTAGGTGGTGTGCGGGTCGAAGAAGGTCGCTCCCTCGCCGGCGACGAGGAACTCCGCCTCCCCGAGCAGATAGAAGGCCCCGCCGCAGGCCATCCCCTCCACGGCCGCTACCACCGGTTTCCACAGGTCGTTGGCCTTGGGGCCGATCGCGATCAGCGGATCGTCGATCGTGTACGGGGACGAGGGCTGCGGGACCTCGGCCGAGCGGTCGATGCCGGTGCAGAAGGCCCGGGTGCCCGCGCCGGTGACCACGACGGCCCGCACCTCGTCCTCGTACCGGAACTCCCGCCAGGTGTCGGCCAGTCGCCGGGCCATGTCCAGCGTGATCGCGTTGTGCTTCTCGGCCCGGTCGAGGGTGACGACCGCGACGCCCGTCTCCTTGTCGCGTGCGACGGTGACGGTCATCCGCGCTCCAGGAGCCAGCGCGGCACGGTCACGCCGTCGATCTCGGTGAAGGCCACCCGTACGCCGGCCCCGATCCGCAGCCGCGCGGGGTCGACCGAGTCGAGCGCCGCGTCCGGGGTCGCGACGACGTTGCCGACGAGCCGGATGCGGGGCGCGTCGGCGAGCTCGACGAGGATGGCGTTGTACGGGGCCTGGGCGGCGTAGTCGGGCAGGAGCGGCGGATGGGGCAGCACGTACGACCAGATCCGGCCCCGCCCGGACATGAGGCGCCACTCGCTGCCGAAGGACTGGCAGTGCGGGCAGCAGGGCCGGGGCGGGAAGCGCAGCTCGCCGCAGTCGGTGCAGCCCTGGATCCTCAGCTCGCCCCGGGCGGCGTACTCCCAGAAGGGGGCGCCGTCCTCGTCGACGACAGGTGTCAGCATCGTGTCTCAACTCCTCAGAAGGATCGCCGACGTGGGAACGCCCTCACCGGCGGTGACCAGGCAGGTGGCGGCGTCCGGGACCTGGGCGGTGGAGGTGCCGCGGAGCTGCTTCACGCCCTCGTTGATGAGGTTGAAGCCGTGGACGTACGCCTCGGAGAGTCCGCCGCCGCCGGTGTTGATCGGCAGCCGTCCGCCGATCTCCAGCGCGCCGCCCTCGGTGAACGCGGCGCCCTCGCCGCGGTCGCAGAATCCGTACCCCTCCAGGGAGAGCGGGATGAGCGGGGTGAACGCGTCGTAGATCTGGGCCACGTCGACGTCCTGGGGGCCGAAGTCGGCCTGTTTCCAGAGGTGTCGGGCGGCGGTCCAGGCGGGGCCGGAGAGCGGGTCGTCGTTCCAGTAGTTGACCATGCCGTGGTGCTGGGAGGGCAGTCCCTGGGCGACGGAGTGGACGTACACGGGCTTCCGGCGGCAGTCGCGGGCCCGTTCGGCGCCGACGATGACGCAGGCCAGCGCCCCGTCGGTCTCCAGGCAGTTGTCGAAGAGGCAGAGGGGTTCGCTGATCCAGCGGGCGGTCATGTACATCTCGCGGGTCAGCGGCCGCTCGTACATGATCGCGGCGGGGTTCTGGTTGGCGCGGTTGCGGCAGGCGAGGGCGACGTTGAAGAGGTGGTCGCGGGTGGCGCCGTACTCGTGCATGTAGCGGCGGGCGAGCATCCCGATCTCGTCGGTGGGGCGGAGCAGCCCGAAGGGGCGGGTCCACTGGCCGGGGGTGGGCAGCTGGACGGCGGTGTTCTTCCACGGCCGGGGGCCGCTGCCGCGTTTGCGTGACCGCCAGGCGACCCCGACGCTCGCCTGTCCGGTGGCGACGGCGGCGGCGAGATGGCCGACGGTGGCGCACGAGCCCCCGCCGCCGTATCCGATCTTGGAGAAGAACGTGACGTCTCCGGCGCCGATGGCCTTGGCGACCTCGACCTCGTCGGTCTCCTCCATCGTGTACGAGGCGAAGGCGTCGACCTCGGAGGGCGCGATGCCGGCATCGTCGAGGGCGGCGAGGATCGCCCGGCAGGCGAGCGCCTTCTCGGACTCGGGGAGCCGTTTCGCGAACGGTGTCTGACCGATCCCGACGATGGCCGTGGCGTCCTTGAGCACTGCAACCTCCCCGATCGCGAGCTGCTGACAGCGCGTCAGGGTACAGCTAATCTGACGGATAGTCAGCTACGGGTGCGGCGGAAGGGACTGCAATGCGCGGTGACCTGGAATGGGGCTCGATAGCGGGGCTGGTGCGCTCGGCGGCCGAACGGTACGGGACGGCCGAGGCGGTGGTCGACGGGCGTACCCGCGTCTCGTACGAGGAGCTGGGCGAGCGGGTCGAACGGGCGGCGGCGGCCTGTCTCGCGGCGGGCGTGGAGCCCGGCGACCGGGTCGGGATCTGGGCGCCGAACACCCTGGACTGGATCGTCTCGGCCCTCGGTGCGGTGACGGCGGGAGCGGTGCTCGTCCCGCTGAACACCCGCTTCAAGGGCACGGAGGCGGCGTACGTGCTCGCGCGGTCCCGGGCGAAGCTGCTCTTCATCACCGGGACGTTCCTGGGAACCTCGTACGTCGCGTCCCTGCGCCGAGCCGGGGTCGAACTCCCGGACCTGGAACGGGTGGTGGTGCTCGCGGACGCCGCGCCCGAGGAGTACACGACCTGGAAGGACTTCCTGGCGGAGGGCGAGTCCGTCTCGACGGCGGAGGTGCGGGCCCGGGCCGACGCGATCGACTCCGCCGCCCCCTCGGACATCATCTACACCTCGGGGACGACGGGCGCTCCCAAGGGCGCGGTGATCACGCACGCCCAGACACTGCGCTGCTACGGCATCTGGTCGGAGCTCGCAGGCCTGCGGGAGGGCGACCGCTATCTGATCGTGAACCCGTTCTTCCACACCTTCGGCTACAAGGCCGGGATCATCGCCTGTCTGATGCGCGGGGCGGTGATGGTCCCGCAGCCCGTCTTCAACGTGGACACCGCGCTGGCGAACATCGCCGCCGAACGCATCTCGGTCCTGCCGGGGCCGCCGACCCTGCACCAGTCGCTCCTGGACCACCCCGCCCGATCCTCGTACGACCTCTCCGCCCTGCGGCTCGTGGTCACGGGCGCGGCCGTCGTGCCGCTACGGCTGGTCGAGCGGCTGCGCGGCGAGCTGGGGGTCGGCACGGTCCTCACGGCGTACGGCCTCTCCGAGGCGAGCGGCATCGTCACCATGTGCCGCAGGGGCGACCCGGCGGACGTCGTCGCGACCACCTCGGGCCGCCCGATCCCCGACACGGAGGTCCGTCTCTCGGCGGCGGGCGAGGTCCTCGTGCGCGGCCACAACGTCATGAGCGGCTACTTCGAGGACGAGACGGCCACCGCGGAGTCCGTCGACGCGGACGGCTGGCTCCACACCGGCGACGTCGGGGTCCTGGACGAGGCGGGCAACCTGCGGATCACGGACCGCATCAAGGACATGTTCATCGTCGGCGGCTTCAACGCCTATCCGGCGGAGGTCGAGCAACTCCTCGGCCTGCACCCGGACATCGCCGATGTCGCGGTCATCGGCGTCCCGGACCCGCGGCTGGGAGAGGTAGGGAAGGCGTTCGCGGTCCGGCGGGCCGGGGCGAGGGTCACGGCGGACGATCTGATCGCGTGGGCGCGGCGGGAGATGGCGAACTACAAGGTCCCGAGGGAGGTGGAGTTCGTGGGGGAGCTGCCGAGGAACGCGAGCGGGAAAGTGGTGAAGGGGGTGCTCAGGTCACAACATCGTCGCTGACTGGCGGAACGTCGGCTTCAGCGTGGGCACCACCGGCACAATCCGCAACGCACTGCGTCCCCTTGCCCTCGTCTCCCTTGGAGCAGCCGGTGTCGACACCCGAACTCCCCATAACCCTGACCCCGCAGCAGGCGGCGACGGGTGTGACCCTCACCCTCACGCTGCCGACGGGCCCCGCCCACATCCGTATCCCTCCGTGCCGGAACGGCGATGTGATCCCGACCCAGGTCGGCAACAGCACGGTGCTCCTGCGCATCCAGGTCGCCGGCCCGGCTCAGCCGCCACGCAAGTCGAGCCCGCTGGGCTGCCTGGTGACGCTCGGCGTGATCGGCGCGGTGATCGCGGTGCTCGTCCTCACCGACGACAACGACGACAAGGCTCCGACGGCCGGTTCACCGACGGTCCCGGTCACCACGTCCGCGTTCCCGACGACCGCCACCCCCACCACCGCCCCGACGACGGAGGCGGCGCCCGACCCGTACGCCAAGGGCACCTGCCTCAACGGACGGCTGCCGGACTCGACGACCGCGCAGAGCGTGAGCAACGTGGAGGAGGTCCCCTGCTCGGCCTCGGACGCGCACTACCGCGTGATCGAGACGATCCCCCTGACCTCGGACCTGAACCGCTGCAACGACAACCCGAAGACGCAGTACGCGTTCTCCCACCGCTACACGATCAACGGGGCGACGGTGAACGAATACGTGTACTGCCTGGTGGGCCTGGGGTCGTTCGCCCGCTGAGCCGGAGCACGACGATGCCGTGCCGGTGGTGAGCGGTGGGGCGGCGGGGCGGCCGTCGTCGCCCCGTGCCGGCGAGGGCGATCGCGGCCGTCATCCCGGGCGACGCCGAGGCCGGCGGCGACCGTGCAAGAGGGGCCGGGCATCCGCCCGGCCCCTCTTTTCGCTGTCCCGTCACTGCGCCCCAGGCCCTGCCCGACCGGTCCCCCCGGCCGTCGGACGTCCCCCGTGCCTGGTGCTTCGGCGACCCGGACAGTCACGGCCTCGGCGGCTCCCCCGATGGCGTCGCCGATGCCGTCCCCCGTTGCGAGCCGGTCCCTTGTTTCCCCCGTGGGCCGGCTCGGATCGTTACTTGAGCGGCTCACCCGTGGCGTGGGAGTCGAGCGGCTTGATCGGCTCGCCGGTGGCGTGCGAGTCCAGGGTGGTGATGTCCCCACCCGTGGCGTGGGAGTCGAGCGGCTTGATCGGCTCGCCAGTGGCGTGCGAGTCCAGGGTGGTGATGTCCTCGCCCGTCGCGTGCGAATCAGTGGGCTTGAGGTTGTCGGCCATGGAGTCAGCTCCTGAAGTCGTTGTGCTTGGTGGGACTGAAACGTCCGCCCGGCAAATACCCCCTGGACCGCCGGGCGGACGTCCAGGGCCGAACACCTTAACGGTGGGGCCTCGTAGCGATCCGTCTGCCCCCCGACGCGACGGATCGACATGCATGAGAGTGCCGTGCGGCGATAAACGATTGATGAACGCCCAGCCCGGGTCAGGCAACCGCCGCCGGATGGAGCAGTCCGTGCACCTCGGTGGCCTCGGGTGAGCCGAGCCGCTCGAAGACCGTGAGCGCCTCGCTCCAGCACACCCGCGCACGGTCCGTCTGACCCAGCGCACTGAGTCCGCGGCCGAGGACCGTGAGGACGTTGGCGCGACGCCATTCCCCGCCGATGCCGTGGAGCACGGAGAGGGCCTGTTCGGCGTTGGCGGCCGCCGCTGCGTACCTGCGATCGGCGAGGTGGACCTCGGCGAGCCGGAACAGCGTCATCCCGTGCCACAGTTGCTGCCGGCTCTCCTGGAAGACACCGAGCGCCTCGGTCAGCACGGCGCGGGCCTCGACGGTCTGACCCCCTGCCGTGAGGGCGAGCCCGAGGGCGTACTTGCCGTTGGCAAGGCGCAGCGCGAGCCCCGTGTCCGCCTCCGCGTAGATGGCGATGCCCTGCTTGGCGAGTTCGACGGCGCTGGCGACCCTGCCCGTGGCGAGGTGCACGCGCGACAGATTGCACAGCGCGCTCGCCTCCCCGGGCTTGTTCGCGTCGGCGCGGAAGGCGTCCCGCGCCTGCGACAGGTGGGTCTCGGCGTCCAAGTGACGGTTCTCGTACAGGGCGAGGATTCCGCGCTCGTTGGGAGCGTTGCCCCGCGTCCAGGGATCGCCCGAGGAACGGCCGAGGTCCATGGCGAGACGGGCCTGCTCGTCGGCCTCGTCGAACCTGCCTGCCGTGCTGTACACCTGGCCGAGCGTGGTGCGCGCCCGGCCCTCCGAGCGGGCGTCGCAGGCCGCCCGCGCCGCGTCCCGCGCGGCCACCGCCGCCATCTCGTACCGGAGGGCGTTGATACCCGACTCGGCCAGGTCCTTCGTCGCCATCAGGAGATCGACGGCCCGGCGCAGCGACTCGGGAGCGAGGGACTGCTGAGCGCAGGCCAGCACGCAGTCCGCCTCGGCGTGCAGCCAGTCGAGGGCCTGGGCGTGGTCCGAGAACTCCAGTCCGGCGTGGTGGGTGGCCTCCAGATGCGCGACCGTCCGGTCCCCCGGCCGTTCGATCGCGTAGACGCGGGCCGCCGTCGACAGGTAGAAGTCCAGCAGCCGGGAGAGCGCCAGCTCCCTCTCCACCGGCGGTTGTTCGTCGCGTTCCGCGCACGCACGCGCGTAGAGGCGGACCAGGTCGTGGTAGCGGTAGCGGCCCGGGGCCGCGGATTCGAGGAGGGAGGTGTCGACCAGGGCCTCCAGGAGGTCCTCCGTGGCGTGGAGTTCCAGGTCGAGGACGGCCGCGGCGGCCGCGAGGGAGATGTCCGGGCCGTCCGCCAGGCCCAGCAGGCGGAAGGCGCGTGCCTGGGCCGGTTCCAGCTGGCCGTAGCCGAGTTCGAAGGTGGCCTTGACCGCGAGGTCGCCCGCCTGGAGCTCGTCCAGGCGGCGGCGCTCATCGGCGAGTTTGGCCGCCAGGACCGCCACCGTCCAGGTGCGGCGCGCGGCCAGCCGCGAGGCGGCGATACGGATCGCCAGAGGGAGGAAGCCGCACGCGGCGACCACGTCGAGGGCCGCTTCCCGCTCCGCCGAGACCCGCTCCGCGCCCACGATCCGCGTGAAGAGCTGGAGCGCCTCCTCCGGCGACATCACGTCCAGGTCCACCAGATGTGCCCCGGCCAGGTCCACCATCCGGATCCGGCTGGTCACCAGCGCCGCGCAGCCCGCCGTGCCCGGCAGAAGGGGGCGGATCTGGGCCGCGTCCCGCGCGTTGTCGAGCAGTACGAGCACCCGGCGGCCGTCCAGCGTCGAGCGGTACAGCGCCGCCCGCTCGTCCAGCGAGTCCGGGATCGCGGAGTCGGGGGTGCCGAGGGCGCGGAGGAAGGCTCCGAGGACGGTTTCGGGAGCCGCCGCCCTCGCGCCGGCGCCCTGGAGGTCCACGTACAGCTGGCCGTCGGGGAAGTGCGGCCGCGCCTCGTGGGCCACGTGCACGGCGAGCGTCGTCTTGCCGACGCCGCCGATGCCCGCGAGCGCCGATACGGCCATCACGGAGCCCTCGGCCGTGGACAGCCGCTTGCCCAGGTCCCGTACGAAGGAGTTGCGGCCGGTGAAGTCCGGGACCGTGGCGGGGAGCTGCGCGGGCCGGGCCACGACCGGAGCCGGGGCCGATTCCTCGACGGGACGGGCCAGTTCGGCGTCCGCCTGGAGGATCCGCTGCTGGAGCCGGGAGAGCTCCGGGCACGGGTCGACGCCCAGTTCGTCGGCGAGGAGCCGGCGGGTGTCCGCGTACACGGCGAGCGCCTCGGCCTGCCGGCCGCTGCGGTAGAGGGCCAGCATGAGCAGTTCGCGCAGGCGCTCGCGCAGCGGGTGCGCCGCCGTCAGCGCGGTCAGCTCGGAGACGGCCTCCGCGTGCGCGCCGGCCTCCAGGTCCATGTCGAGCCGGGTCTCGAGGAGTTGCAGCCGCCACTCCTCGAGCCGTACCCGCTGCGTCTCGGCGTACGGCCCGGGTACGGAGGCCAGGGCCTCGCCGTCCCACAGCCCCAGCGCCTTGCCCAGCCGGCTCCGCGACGCGCTCCGGTCCCCGGCCGCCCGCAGCTTCTCGGCCTCGGCCGCGAGCTCCTGGGCCACGTTCAGGTCGACCGCACCGGCCGGCACGCGGATCGCGTAGCCGCCGGCGTCGCTGACCAGGACCCCGGGGTCGAGGATCTTGCGCAGCCGTGAGGCGTACGTCCGGACCGCCGCCAGCGCCTGCGAGGGCGACTCGTCGCCCCAGATGGCGTCGATCAGCTCCGCGGCCGTGGCCGTGCGGCCCTCGCGCATCAGGAGCGCGGCGAGCAGGGCCCGCTGCTGCGGGGAGCCGGACGGCAGGGCTTCGCCGTCCCGCCAGGCGCGTACCGGTCCGAGCACGCCGAAGCGCAGGTCTCCGCCGCTGTGGAGACCCGCCTCCGGAGCCCTCTGCTCCGGTACTCGCGGCCCGTTCTCACGGTCCATAGCTCCCCCTGCCCGCACCGCTGGTTTCGCCCAAGACAGTCTGCCTTGTCCGGAGGGGGCACGTCAGCATCGGGTGACTGTCTGCACAAGTCCTGCCACAGGATCCGACCGGATCTCCGGCCGGATCCGGCAGGATCCGGTCGCTCCGGGCCTCCCGACTAGCTGACGGGTCGTCAGATCGGCGCTACCGTGAAACGCATGGAGACCTTCCCGAAGATCATCTCGGTGGACGACCACACCGTGGAGCCGCCTCACGTCTGGCGGGACCGGCTCCCGTCCAGGTACCGCGACATCGGACCCCGGATCGTCCGGGCGCCTCTCAAGGAAATGACCTTCCTCGGCGGCAAGTTCGCGCCCGTCATGGGCGCCAAGGGCGACGACGGGCCCATCGGCGACTGGTGGGTGTACGAGGACCTGCACCGGCCGCTCACCCGTCTCGACACCGCCGTCGGCTACGACAGGGACGAGATCAGGCTCGAGGTCATCACCTATGAGCAGATGCGCCCCGGCTCCTACAGCGTGCCCGACCGGCTGGCCGACATGGACGTCAACCACGTCCAGTCCGCGCTCTGCTTCCCCACCTTCCCGCGCTTCTGCGGGCAGACCTTCACCGAGGCGGGCGACCGCGAGCTCGGCCTCCTCGGCATCCGCGCGTACAACGACTGGATGGTGGAGGAGTGGTGCGGTCCGGAGGCCGGCGGCCGGCTGATCCCGCTCACCCTCATACCCCTCTGGGACGCCGAGCTCGCCGCGGAGGAGGTGCGGCGCAACGCCGCCCGCGGAGTGCGCGCCGTCGCCTTCTCCGAGATCCCGCCCCACCTCGGACTCCCGTCGATCCACACCGACTACTGGGACCCGTTCCTGCGGGCCTGCGACGAGACCGGAACCGTCGTCGCCATGCACATCGGCTCCTCCAGCCGGATGCCGTCCACCTCCGCCGACGCCCCGCCCGCCGTCGGCTCCACCATCACCTTCGCCAACTGCTGCTTCTCGATGGTGGACTGGCTGATGAGCGGGAAGTTCGAACGCTTCCCCAACGTGAAGATCATGTACGCGGAGGGCCAGATCGGCTGGATCCCGTACATCCTGGAACGCGCCGACGTGGTCTGGGAGGAGAACCGCGGCTGGGGCGGAGTCGCCGAGAAGGTGCTGCGGCCGCCGTCGGAGCTCTTCGCGGAGCATGTCTACGGCTGCTTCTTCGACGACGCCTTCGGGCTCAAGAACCTCGACGCGATCGGCGTCGGCAACGTCCTGTACGAGACCGACTACCCGCACTCCGACTCCACCTGGCCCAAGTCCCGGGAGGTCGGCGAGGTGCAGATGGGCCACCTGGCGCCGGACGTGGTGGAGCGGATCGTGCGCGGCAACGCGATCGAACTGCTCGGTCTCACAGCCGACGGGCTCTGGGTGCCGTGACGTGGGGCGAGCGGCCGCACCCCCGCCGTGGCTGT
>NZ_JBHJTL010000136.1:0-15649 GCF_042264065.1 Streptomyces sp. NPDC056222
ACACACCCACCAATTCCCGGGGCCTGTTTCTTTTTTTATTATTCTCCTGGGGGGGGCGGGGGGGGGCGGGGCATCCTTCTTGCGGGTGTGGGGGGGGCCCGGGGGGCCCCGGGGCCCCACCGCCCTTTCTGGGTGACCGGGCTGCTGTCCCCTGCCGTCCGGTCACGCGCGCTGGGGCGAGGTCCCACGACGTACTTGCGGTACGTCACACGCCCCAGCGAAGCCACGCGTGGTTTTTTCGGGCCCGCCCCTGGCTGGCACGGACAACGGGACCAACGAAGGGGTGCGGGAGCCGGTCACGCGCCGTACGGGTGAGAGCGGGCCCGAACTCAGATGCGGTGACGCACTCGGATACGCGAGCGCACGTCGGTCCGCGAGCGCGCATGTCAGCGGCGGGAACGCGCCCCGGTCCGCGAGCGCGCAGGTACTGAACGCACTCCGGTCCACACGCTCAGATGCGGCCCCGGCACAGCTCCAGCATCGTCATCGCCAGCGCCGTACCCGGCTTGCCCAGCGCGTCCCTGTAGTGGCCGAGCACCTCCATCTCGCGGGCGAGGTTCACGCGGCGGCCCCCCGAGCCGATCCGGGCCTCCTGGATCACGGCCGAGACGGCCATCCGTTCCTGGATCAGGCCGATGATCCGGTCGTCGAGGGCGTCGATGCGCTCGCGGGCGTCGCCGATGAGCGCGGCGGCCTCGTCGGTGCGGGCGCCGGTCTTCTCGGTGTGGGTCATGGCGGTCATGGTGGGGCTCCTCGGGGTGTCGTTGTCGGATGCCCCGGAGCGACATGGCCCGGAAACGACAGAACGCCCCGGGCCTTGTCGGCCCGGGGCGCCTGGGAAGTCGCTTGTCAGCTAAGCAACACGACCATGGCAGCCGGTCGGGCCGGTGCCATAGGTAAAGACGAAGGTCGTGAGCGTGCGCATGGCGACAGTATGGACCCCCGCCCGGGGGCCGGGCCAAACCGGGTTCGGATGGTGAGACGAAAAGCGACTCCGGCGCGCCGGTAGAATCGACAAATAGCCCCCTTCGGGGGACCCCCTCCCTACCGCCGGAAGGCCGCCGTAGTGTCATCAGCGACTCCCGCTGCCGCGCCCGACGTCACCAACCCGGACGTAGTCCTCGTTGTCGACTTCGGCGCCCAGTACGCCCAGCTCATCGCCCGACGCGTCCGTGAGGCGCGGGTCTACAGCGAGATCGTCCCGTCCACCATGCCGGTGGCCGAGATGCTGGCCAAGAACCCGAAGGCGATCATCCTCTCCGGCGGCCCGTCCTCCGTGTACGCGGAAGGCGCCCCGCGTCTCGACCGCGCGCTCTTCGAGGCCGATGTCCCCGTCTTCGGCATGTGCTACGGCTTCCAGCTGATGGCGACGACCCTCGGTGGCACCGTCGACAACACGGGCGCCCGTGAGTACGGCCGTACGCCGCTGCACGTCTCCAAGGCCGGATCGACCCTCTTCGAGGGCACCCCGACCGAGCAGTCCGTGTGGATGTCGCACGGCGACGCCTGCTCCGCCGCCCCCGAGGGCTTCACCGTCACCGCCTCCACGGACGTCGTGCCGGTCGCCGCCTTCGAGAACGACGAGAAGAAGCTGTACGGCGTCCAGTACCACCCCGAGGTGCTGCACTCCACGCACGGCCAGCAGATTCTGGAGCACTTCCTCTACCGGGGTGCCGGCATCGAGCCGACCTGGACCACCGGCAACGTCATCGACGAGCAGGTCGCGGCCATCCGCGAGCAGGTCGGCAACAAGCGCGCCATCTGCGGTCTGTCCGGTGGTGTCGACTCCGCCGTGGCCGCCGCGCTCGTGCAGAAGGCCATCGGCTCGCAGCTGACCTGCGTCTACGTCGACCACGGTCTGATGCGCAAGAACGAGACCGAGCAGGTCGAGAAGGACTTCGTCGCCTCGACCGGCGTCAACCTGAAGGTCGTCGACGCGCAGGAGCGCTTCCTCGCCGCACTCGCCGGGGTCTCCGACCCCGAGGAGAAGCGGAAGATCATCGGGCGTGAGTTCATCCGCGTCTTCGAGCAGGCGCAGGCCGAGATCGTCGCCGAGTCGGCGGGCACCGGCGAGGACGTCGCGTTCCTCGTCCAGGGCACGCTCTACCCGGACATCGTCGAGTCCGGCGGCGGCACCGGCACCGCGAACATCAAGTCCCACCACAACGTGGGCGGCCTCCCCGAGGACCTGGAGTTCGAGCTCGTCGAGCCGCTGCGCCAGCTCTTCAAGGACGAGGTCCGCATGGTCGGCCAGGAGCTCGGCCTGCCGGAGGAGATCGTCCAGCGCCAGCCGTTCCCCGGCCCCGGCCTCGGTATCCGTATCGTCGGCGAGGTCACCAGGGAGCGCCTGGACCTGCTGCGCGAGGCCGACGCCATCGCCCGCGAGGAGCTGACGGCGGCCGGTCTCGACCGCGACATCTGGCAGTGCCCCGTCGTGCTGCTCGCCGATGTGCGCTCGGTGGGCGTGCAGGGCGACGGCCGTACCTACGGCCACCCGATCGTCCTGCGCCCCGTCTCCTCCGAGGACGCCATGACGGCGGACTGGACCCGGATGCCGTACGACGTCCTGGCGAAGATCTCGACCCGGATCACCAACGAGGTCGCCGATGTGAACCGTGTGGTACTCGATGTGACGAGCAAGCCGCCGGGCACCATCGAGTGGGAGTAGTACCTCCGGTAGCTCCCGTACGCGTGTGAAGCCGCCGCCCCCACCATCCGGGGGCGGCGGTTTCGTCGTGTTCGGTGTCTTCGGCGTCTCGGCGTCTTCGGTGTGTGATCTCTCTGGTCAGTTGCACGGTCCGGCGTTACCTTCCCGCGCATGAGCGAGACACCGGCCCCCGTACCCGCCGATCGGCTCCATGTCGCGATGCCTCCCGTCCACGGGACCGTCGAGGAGGAGCGGACGTACCGCAAGCAGAGACTCGCGGGCGCGCTCAGACTCTTCGGACGGTTCGGGTACGAGGAGGGCGTCTCCGGTCATGTCACCGCCCGGGACCCCGAGTACGCCGACTGTTTCTGGGTGAACCCCTTCGGCGCGCCCTTCGACGAGCTGACCGCGAGCGACCTCGTCCTGGTCAACGGCGACGGGCAGGTCGTGCTCGGCGGCGCACCCGTCAATCAGGCCGCCTTCGCCGTCCACGCCGAGGTCCACCGGGCCCGGCCCGATGTCGTCGCCGTCGCGCACAGCCACTCCATCCACGGGCGGGCGCTCGCGGCCCTCGGCGAGCTGATCGAGCCGATCACCCAGGAGGCCTGCGGTTTCTACCAGGACCACGCGCTCTACGACGCGTACACCGGGGTGGCTGTCGACCGGGAGGAAGGGCGGCGGATCGCCGCGGCCCTCGGCCCGTACAAGGCGATCGTGCTGCGCAACCACGGGCTGCTGACCGTCGGGTCCTCGGTCGACGCGGCCGCCTGGTGGTTCATCGCGATGGAGCGGTGCGCCCAGGTGCAGCTGGCCGCGCGGGCCGCGGGCAAGCCGGTGCAGATCGGCCACCGGGAGGCGGTGGCCACCCGTGAACAGCTCGGCACCGACCTCGCCGCGTGGATCAACTACCAGCCGCTGTGGCGCAGGATCAGCCGTTCGGAGCCCGAACTGCTGTCGTAGAACATGGTCGTGACGTGCCTTAACTGTCCTTACGTCAATGTGATGACGGTTCAATCACTCTCGCGCGGGGCGCTCGGAGCAGTCGAGAGGCTCCCCGGTGCGACACAATTCCCTGGACTCAACGGCCAGTTGACGGACGAATCGGGAAGTGAACACCGTGGCGGTGCAAGAGGCGAGACAGTGCGGTGACCACGCGGGGTGCGCAGAGGGCGGGCGCGCGGGTCACCGACGTGCTGTCGCCGCCTTCCTCGCCCGACGGGACGAGCTCGCCGCCGGCCACGGGGTGCCCGCGGCCCTCGCGCACTCGCCCGTCGCGTCCCGGCAGTGGGTCTCCGACGAACTCGCCCAGTCGGCCCGTACCGTCGCCGCGCGCGACCGTGAGGCCGGCGACGCGTGGCTCCGGCGGGTCCGCCGCGCCACCCTCGGCGCCGTGTGGGGTGCGGTCCTCGCCCTGCTCCTCGGGCAGGCGCTCACCGCGATCGGCGCGGGCTGGACCGGCGCGCGCACGGCCGGCCTGGTCGCCGCGCTCCTCCTCGCCGTCCCGCTGACCGGCGCGGCCCACGCCCACCGAGCGCGCGGCGGGGTCCTCGCCCCGCTGATCGGGGAGGACAACCGGCTCTCCACCTCCCGCGCGGTCGCGGCCGGCTGGCTGCTCTTCGCCGTTTACGCCGTGCTCTTCCTCGCCCTGCGCCTGGTCACCGGCGCCGACCGGACCGGCCTCGGAATCTCCCACGGCGCCGGGCTGCTGACCGTCTTCGCCCTGACGTCGGCGGTCGCCGTCGCCACCCGCCGGATCGTGTGGGTACGGGTCATGGGGCAGCGCCTGCAGAAGGTCCGCGCCGACCGCCCCCGCGCCGCCGACCTCGTCTGCGACGACAACGGACGCGCCTGCCCCACGGACCTCGCGTACGTCCTGGTGTCCGGCGCCGTCCTCGTCCTCGGCGCCGTGCGGCTCGGGCGCGAACCCGACCGGCTGCCCGGCCTGCCCTGGTCCCTGGTCCTCCTGGTCGCCGTGGCGGCGGCGGGCTGTCTCGCCGCGAAGTGCGTCGAGGGCGGGCGGCCGGCCCTCTTCTCCGTCGTCCGCTCGCGCGAGGCGGGCGATCTGGACGCACCGATCCGTACCGGCGACGACATCGAGATCCGGGGGGCCGGTTTCGTCCCGGCCGGTGCCGCAGGACCGGACCCGTTGACCCGACTGGTCGTGCGCATCGGATCCGTCCACGCGCACGTCCCGCTGGTCCCCGTGCCGGGTGGCTTCGCCAACCCGACGGACACATCCCTGACCGTCCCGCTCCCCGTGGACGTGGAGCCGGGGCGGGTCGAGGTGTGGGTGGTGACGGCCTCGGGATTGGAGACCAACCGGGTCACGATCGACGTCGTCGACTGAGCCGATCGGGCTCGCCTGAACTCCCCACGTGTTCCTCGCGTATCCCCATACAGGGGGTCCGAGGACAATCGGTTCTGCGGACGGACAGTGGCGCGGGAGAGGCAGGCCGACGATGTCAGAACGAATGCACAGGACGACCGGGACGTACGGGAACGGCGGGCACGGCCGATCCGGTCGGCTCGCCGGCTGGAAGGAGACCGGCTCGCGGTACGCCCTGCTGCCGCTGAGGCTCTTCCTCGGAGTCACCTTCATCTACGCCGGGATCGACAAACTCACCGACTCCGCCTTCATGTCCGACACCGGCAGCGGGTCCATCGGCGAGATGATGCGCGGCGTCCGGGACACCTCGGCCATCCCGGCCATGGTGGACATGGCCCTCAACAACCCCGTCGGATTCGGCTACGCCATCGCGTTCGGTGAACTCGCCGTCGGCATCGGGACGCTGGTGGGCCTGTTCGCCCGGCTGGCCGCGCTCGGCGGGGCGCTGATCTCCCTGAGCCTGTGGCTGACGGTGAGCTGGCAGGTCAACCCGTACTACTACGGGAACGACCTCGCCTATCTGATGTCCTGGCTGCCGCTCGTGCTCGCCGGTGCCGCGTACTTCTCGCTCGACGCCGTTCTCGGCGAGCGACGGCGCACCCGGTAGGCGACCCAGGTCACCAGGGCGGCCGTCCCCAGGCCGCCGAAGAGGACCGGGACCACCTCGTACCACGGGGTGGTCCAGGCGCCCGAGGCGTCGCCCGCGTACATCACGGTGAGCGCAAGGGCTGTGGCGCCGGCGATCAGCCGGCCGGGACGGAACTCATGAAGCAGCACGGGTGACCTCCACCTGTCCGAGACCGACCTCCAGCGAGAGGTCGACCGTGCCCGCCGGGGTGGTGCCCTTCGGCGGGGCGAGCGTCCGGGTCACGTCGCGGTCGGGCGCGATGTCGATGTCGCCGGGGGCCTGCTGCGGCAGCTGGAGATCGCCCAGACCCACCTGGGCCCGCAGCTTCACCGTGACGTCCTTCGGGACGATCACCTCGAGCTTTCCGGCCCCGACCTCGGCCTCGGTGCCGACCGTCTTCCCGGCGGGGACCGTGAGACGGGAAAGATCGAGCGTGCCGACGCCCGTGCCCAGTTCGTAGCGCGGCTGTACGGCGGCGACCGACTCGGGCTGCCAGGTCGTACGGACCCACTCCGTGGAGATCTCCTTCGGCAGCGCCGCCGCCACCGCGAGCAGGCCCGCGGTCACCACGGTCAGGAAGATCGTGCCGAACCCGGTCCGGCCCAGGAAGCTGCTGATCACCAGGCCGAGGCCGAACACGCCCAGAGCGGCGACCAGCCCGATCTGCAGGGCCGTGCCGAGCGGATTCGTGTCCCAGGACAGGCCTGTGCCCAGGCCGCCGGCCAGCAGCGCGAGCAGAAAGACCGGGCCGCCGATGGAGCGCGGCCCGCGCCGGACCGCCGAGGCGGTGGGCCGTCGGCCGGCGGCCGGTCCGTCCGTGCCCCACTGGCTGCCGGGCACCGGGATCTCGCCGTTCTCGAGCCGACCGTCCTTGTCCACCACGCCGTGCGGGCCCCAGAGATAGCCGACGGCGATCCTGCCGGTCGAGCCGTCCTTGACTATGGGGTCCTTCCACCAGGACGGGAACTCCACCAGCGGTGGAGCCTTCGCCTCCGGCGGCGCCTCCGCGACGGCCTGCGCCGTAGCCGCGTCCATCCGGCCCTCGGCATCACCGCCGACCGCCTGCATGCGCCGCTGGGACCAGACCGCCGCCCCGCACACCGCTATCGACAGCATCATCGCGAACGCCAGCGTCCCGCCGTTCCCGAGCATCGAGAGGAAGACGCCGCAGCCCACCAGCGCCATCAGCACGGCCGCGAGCGCCGCGCCGTCGACCCGGCCGGAGAGCAGCCTGCGGCCCTCGTTCTCCTCCTCGCCCGCGAGCGGGAGGAGCAGCCACGCGAAGCCGTAGAAGATCAGCCCGATGCCGCCGGTCACGGACAGCACGCCCACCGCGATCCGGAAGATCACCGGATCGAGATCGAAGTGCCGGCCGAGGCCGCCGCACACACCGGCCACGACCTTGTGCCGCCGCGAGCGCCGCAGGGGCGCGACGGGCGGGGCCTCCGCCGACGGCGGGGCCTCGTGGTGAGAAGGCGTCGAACTCGTCATGCGTCCATGGTGAGCCCCGGTGCCCCGCCGCGGCACCGGGGCCGACCCTGGCGCGACCCTGATATTCCGCGGGCGGTCCACCCCGAGAACCTCCTAGGGGCGGCGTCCTAGGGGCGATCTCAGGGCAGACCCTGATGTCCACGCCCGACCGGACGTGTGACGATCGGTTCATGCCCGCAACCGCCCGTGTCACCGAGACCGACGAACCGCCCGTGCGCAAGCTCTATCGGAGCGCCGACGGCCGGTGGCTCGGCGGTGTCGCGCGCGGCCTCGCGGGACATCTGGGGCTGCCCGTCGTCTGGGTCCGCGCCCTGTTCGCGGCCCTGCTCCTCGCGGACGGCCTCGGCGCCCTGCTGTACGCGGTCTTCTGGATCGTCGTCCCGCTCGGTGTCGGCGGCCGCTCCACGCCCCGGCCCGTCTTCGAGACCACCGCCGACGGTCGGCGCAGGCTGCGCAAGCCGGACCGCGGCCAGGTCTTCGCGCTCATCGCGCTCGCCATCGGCGCCGCGATCTTCGCGGGGAACATCGACTGGGGCAATCGGACCGACCGCTATGTCTGGCCGACGCTCCTGATCGGTGTCGGCGTGGTGCTCGTCTGGCGGCAGGCGGACAACGCCCGCCGGGCCAGCTGGACCGAGACCGGCCGCCGCCGGCGCACCCTGCAACTCGCCCGCGGCTTCGCCGGAGTCGCCCTGGTCGGCATGGGACTGGCCGTCTTCATGGTGGTCCGCGGCTCCGCGGCCCAGCTGGGCACGGCACTGACCGCCGCGATAGCCGTGCTCACCGGTATCGCCCTGCTCGCCGGGCCCTGGCTGGTGCGGATGTCGCAGGACCTCTCCGAGGAGCGGACCATGCGTATCCGCGCCCAGGAGCGTGCCGAGGTCGCGGCCCATGTCCATGACTCCGTGCTCCACACACTCACCCTGATCCAGCGGAACGCGGACGAGCCCGGCGAGGTGCGCCGACTCGCCCGCGCCCAGGAGCGGGAACTGCGGAACTGGCTGTACAGGCCGGAGGGCACGGGCAAGGACGAGGGGGAGGAGCCCGAGACCCTAGGCGAGGCGGTCAAGCGGGCCGCCGCCGAGGTCGAGGACAAGCACGGTGTCCCGCTGGAGGTCGTCGTCGTGGGGGACTGCCCGCTCGACGAGAAACTGGTCGCACAGATGCAGGCCGCGCGCGAGGCGATGGTGAACGCCGCGAAGTACGGTGGCGAGGGCGGGGCGGTGCAGGTCTACGCGGAGGTGGAGGGCCGTTCGGTCTTCGTCTCCGTGCGGGACCGGGGGCCCGGCTTCGACCTCGATTCCGTACCCGCCGACCGGATGGGCGTACGAGAATCGATCATCGGCCGGATGCAGCGCAACGGCGGTTCGGCACGCCTGCGGTCGGTGCCGGGCGGAGGCACCGAAGTGGAGCTTGAGATGGAGAGGGCGGACGCATGAGCGACGAGACCGGAACCGGGACGACGGGGGCGGAGACCGTGGAGCGCCGGGTACGGGTCGTGCTCGTCGACGACCACCGGATGTTCCGCACGGGCGTGCAGGCCGAGATCGGCAGGACCGACGTGACCGGGGTCGAGGTGGTCGGCGAGGCCGCCGACGTCGACCAGGCGGTCACGGTGATCACCGCCACCCGCCCCGAGGTCGTCCTGCTCGACGTGCACCTGCCGGGCGGCGGCGGAGTCGAGGTGCTGCGCCGCTGCGCGAGCCTGATGTCGGCGCCCGAGGACCCGGTACGGTTCCTTGCCCTCTCGGTCTCCGACGCGGCGGAGGACGTGATCGGCGTGATCCGGGGCGGCGCCCGCGGCTACGTCACCAAGACGATCACCGGCACCGACCTGGTCGACTCGATCTTCCGCGTCCAGGAGGGCGACGCGGTGTTCTCCCCCCGCCTGGCCGGCTTCGTGCTCGACGCCTTCGCCTCCACCGACGCCCCGCCGGTGGACGAGGACCTCGACCGGCTCACCCAGCGGGAACGCGAGGTGCTGCGGCTGATCGCCCGTGGGTACGCGTACAAGGAGATCGCCAAGCAGCTCTACATCTCGGTGAAGACGGTCGAGTCGCATGTCTCGGCGGTCCTGCGCAAGCTCCAGCTGTCCAACCGCCACGAGCTGACCCGCTGGGCGACCGCCCGCCGACTGGTCTGAGGCGCGAACAGCTCTGGAGGGTGTCTTGCCGATCAGGCCGGGCTCGCGGCGTGATCGGCAAGACACCCACTAGGAGCCCGCCTTCTTCGTGGCTTCCTCGGCGAGTCGGCGCTTGGCCTCGCTCCAGTCGATCGGGAGTCGCTCCACCGGCACCTCCCAGAAGATGAAGGTGGAGTCGCGCATCGTCGCGCGCAGACCGCTCATGATCGAGCGGTGGGGCTCGGCCCGGGCGTAGGCGTAGAGGGCGTCGCGGTCCTCCCAGGCCGAGAGGGTGTAGAAGGTCCGCTTCAGTGGCTGGGCGATCAACGAGGCGCCCAGGGCGCCCGGCGCCGACTTCACCTGGCGCCAGGCGCTGAGCGATCGAAGGAAGAACCGGGGCACGTCCTTCAGGGAGCGCACCTCGAAGCGGGAGGCCATGATCTGCGCCTCGGTGCCGGCGCGGGCCTGATTCGGGATGGTCCAGGGGAGCGTGGGCATGGCGTGTCCTCTCCACGATTGGATAGTGGCACTACCTATAGTAGATAGCGCCACTATCCAAAGGTCAAGGGATTGCCGCCCTCACACCACCCGTGTCGCCCCCGCGAACGGCATCTCGTCGATCGGCGCGACCCGGATCGGAGCGCCCGGCCGGGGCGCGTGGATCATCTGCCCGCCGCCGATGTACAACCCGACATGGCTGATGCCCGAGTAGAAGAACACCAGGTCACCCGGGGCCAGTTCGGAGCGCGACACCCGCTGCCCGGAGTTGATCTGCGTGTATGTCGTGCGGGGCAGCGACACCCCGGCCGAGCGCCAGGCCGCCTGCGTCAGGCCCGAGCAGTCGTACCCCGACGGGCCCGTCGCCCCCCACACGTACGGCTTGCCGAGCTGGTCCCTGGCGAAGGAGATCGCCTGAGCGGCCCGCCCGTTCGGCGCCGTCACCGGGCCGCGCGCCTCGCCGGCCCGGTCGGCCCGGGCCCCCGCCTCGGCGAAACCTCCGGAGCCGTCGCCGCCCCGTCCCGAGCCGGTCGCCGCCGCGTCGTACCGAGCCCGCTCCTCCGCGGTCAGCCGGGCCAGCAGGGTCCGCGCCTCGTCGAGCTTGCCCTGCACGGCCGTCTTCTGCCGCCGCAGCTCGGCCTCGTGGCCGCGCAACCGCGTCAGCCGCTCCGTCGACTCGGCGCGCAGCTGCGCGATCCCGGTGAGCTCACGCCGTACCGAGGTGATCGCCGTCGCCTGCCGCTCCCCGGCCTTCTCCGCGAGCGCGGCGCGCGCCAGGTACTCGTCCGGGTCGGAGGTCAGGGCGAGCTGTACGGCGGGATCGAGGCCGCCGGAACGGTACTGAGCGGCGGCCGTCGAGCCGAGGGTGTCACGGGCGGTGTTGAGGCGCTCGGTCCTGCGGGCGGCCTCGTCGCGCAGCCGGTCGAGCGCGCCCCGCGCCTCGTCCACCTTCTCCTTCACCCCGTTGTACTTCTCGGTGGCCACCTCGGCCTCCTGGTACAGCCGGTCGACCTTCGCCTTCACCTGCGCGGGGGTGAGCCTGGGCTCGGCCTGCCCGGATCCCTCGAAGAGTGTCGCCGTGGCCGCGGAGGCGAGGGCGAGCGTGGCGGCGGTCCGTGCCGCCTGGCCACCGAGGGGTGGGTTCCTGGGCTTGCGGTGAGCTGCCACGAGGGCGGGTCACATCCTCTCCCGGTGGGGGTCGATGCCCACCGGGTCCGGCGATGGACCGCACAGGGGAGACGGCCCACCGCCGGATTCTCGGCGGGGGCGGCCGACTGCCGCCGGAAGAACCGACGGTGGTGGGGAGCCGGCCACCTGGAGGAGGACGCTAAACCTCGGTGTGACGGCAGGGCGGGGAGTTGACCGCTATTGGCGCCAGTTGGCGCTCCGGGACCGTTCGCTTCCCGGATGGGCGGCGGGTGGGTGCCCTGATCCGGCCCGCCCGTGACCGATGCGCCGGACCGGCTGGACCCGGCCGAACAGCGGTGCTACGGCCCGGTTAGGCTCCGCCCCATGGACGTACTCATCAATGTCTTCGTCGCCCTGCACATCATCGGAATCGCCTCGCTCCTCGGCGGATTCCTCACCCAGATGAAGGCGATGGGCGCGGGTACGGCCCGCTTCGTGCCGGCCATGCTGCACGGCGCGCTGACGATGCTGGTCACCGGTGTCGCTCTGGTCGGCCTCAACCAGGCGGACGACCAGGCCGTCAACAACGTGAAGATCGGCATCAAGATGGCGGTCCTCGTCGTCATCCTCGCCCTCGTGTACGTGAAGCGGGACGAGGAGAACGTCTCCAAGGGTGTCTTCGGCGCGGTCGGCGGCCTGACCGTGGCCAACATCTTCATAGCCACGCTCTGGACGTGACGAAGCCGGCTCCGGACGTGACGAAGCGGGCTCCGGACGTCATGGAGCCGGCTTCGGACCCGGCGAGGCCGGCTCAGGCCGGGCGGACGCTCCCGTAGATCGGCATGTAGTAGATCGATTCCTCGCGGACGTTGGCACCCGGCTTCGGCGCGTGGATCATCTTGCCGCCGCCGATGTACAGGCCGACGTGGCTGATGTCGTCGTAGAAGAAGACGAGATCGCCGGGGAGCAGATCCGCCGTCGCGACCCGGGTCCCCACCTCCACCTGGTCCCAGGTGGTACGCGGCAGGTCGACGCCGGCGGACTTCCAGGCCGCCTGCGTCAGCCCCGAGCAGTCGTACGAGCTCGGGCCGGTCGCGCCCCACACGTACGGCTTGCCGATCTGTTGCCGGGCGAACGCCAGGGCCTTCTCCGCCTTCGCCGCGTACGTCGAGCCGCTCGTCCCGCCGGTCGCCGGCGGCTCGGGCGTGTCCTTGGCCGCCTCCTCCTGCCTGCGCCGCTCGGCCTCCGCGGCCGCCTCGGCCGCCGCAGCGGCCTCGGCCTTCGCCCGCTCCTCCGCCTTGCGCCGCGCCTCGGCCTGGCGCTTGCGCTCCAGCTCCGCGAGCCGGGCCTTCTCCTCGGCCGTCAGCCGGGCCAGCAGGGTCCGGGCCTCCGCGAGCTTCCCCTGGACGTTCTGCTTGCTCGTGCGCAGCGTCGCCTGCGAGTCGGTGAGGCTCTCCAGGCTCTTCGTCGCCTCCGCCCGCTGCTTCGCCGCCTCGGCGCGCTTCTCCTCGTAGTCCGCCACCGCGCTGTGCTGCCGCTCGGACAGCCGGTCCATGAGGTGGGTCTGGTCGAAGTACGACTGCGGGCTGTCGGCGAAGATCAGCGCGGCGGTCGGGCCGACGGCCCCCGTCCGGTACTGGGCCGCCGCGTACGAGCCGAGCGCGCGGCGGGACTCGTTGATCGAGTCCGTCCGCTTGGCCACGTCGTCGAGGATCCGGTCGACCTTGCGGCGCTGCTGGTCGGTGGCCTCCTTGGCCCGGTTGTACTCCTGCGTCGCCGTGCCGGCCTGCCGGTAGAGGTCGTCGACCTTCTTCTGGATCTCCTCCACCGTCGGCTTCGGCGGGGCGGGGGCGGCCTGGGCGCTCTGCGTGGACAGCAGTGTTACGGAGGCTATGGCGGCCGTCGTGACCCCGACGGCGGGGGAGTGCGGACGTGTGCTGCGCGGCTTGCGATGGGACGCCAAGACCGGCATCTCCTTCCGTGGCCG
Organism: Streptomyces sp. NPDC056222; assembly: GCF_042264065.1. Classification (NCBI taxonomy): domain Bacteria; kingdom Bacillati; phylum Actinomycetota; class Actinomycetes; order Kitasatosporales; family Streptomycetaceae; genus Streptomyces; species Streptomyces sp. NPDC056222. The sequence continues at coordinate 12,888 of NZ_JBHJTL010000136.1, forward strand.
CCGACATGTGCAGGCCCAACTGGCTGGAGACAGGACCGGGTTCGGCGTGGGCTGCCCGCTCGGCGCGATTCGCCGCCGGAGGGGACGGGCTGCTTGGGCGAGCACGCTAGCCAATTCGTGGGGGCGCTGTGAAGGCCGATGTTCGATATGCCCGATACATTTTCGTGACCTGAAGCGGACTGTCACCCTCCGTAAGAATCCGGTCACTTCGGGAGGTGGCAGCGGGCTGTCAGTGCGGCGGCCTAGACTCGTTAGGCGATGAGCAGCCTCTTTGACGACAGCTTCCTGGCGAGCCTCCAGAACCACTCCTCGGAGGAGCCTCCGCCCCCGCCCGAGGACGACGAGCACCACCCGCACGGCGCCCCGGCCGCGGAGGAGGTCCCGCACGACCTCTTCGAGGGGCGCTTCGACGCGCCTCCGGCCAGGGACGCGTACTACCGCGACGGAGCCGCCCGCCCCCTCGTGGACGCCGCCGCGCTCCTGGAAGGGCTGAACGAACAGCAGCGCGCCGCCGTCGTCCACACCGACACCCCGCTGCTCATCGTCGCGGGCGCCGGCTCCGGCAAGACCCGGGTGCTCACCCACCGCATCGCCCACCTCCTGGCCACCCGGCACGTCCACCCCGGCCAGATACTGGCGATCACCTTCACCAACAAGGCCGCCGGCGAGATGAAGGAGCGCGTCGAGCACCTCGTGGGCCCGCGCGCCAACGCCATGTGGGTCATGACGTTCCACAGCGCCTGCGTCCGCATCCTGCGCCGCGAGTCGAAGAAGCTCGGCTTCACCTCGTCGTTCTCGATCTACGACGCCGCCGACTCCAAGCGCCTGATGGCGCTGGTCTGCCGCGACCTGGACCTCGATCCGAAGAAGTTCCCGCCGAAGTCCTTCAGCGCCAAGATCTCGAACCTGAAGAACGAGCTGATCGACGAGGAGACCTTCGCCGACCAGGCGGTCGACGGCTTCGAGAAGACGCTCGCCGAGGCGTACCGGATGTACCAGGCGCGGCTGCGCGAGGCCAATGCCCTGGACTTCGACGACATCATCATGACGACGGTCCACCTGCTCCAGGCGTTCCCCGACGTCGCCGAGCACTACCGCCGCCGCTTCCGCCACGTCCTCGTCGACGAGTACCAGGACACCAACCACGCCCAGTACACGCTCGTGCGGGAGCTGGTCGGCACCGGTTACGAGGACCTGGAGCCGGCCGAACTGTGCGTCGTCGGTGACGCGGACCAGTCGATCTACGCCTTCCGCGGCGCGACCATCCGCAACATCCTCCAGTTCGAGGAGGACTACCCGAACGCGACGACGATCCTGCTGGAGCAGAACTACCGCTCGACGCAGACGATCCTCTCCGCCGCCAACGCCGTCATCGAGCGCAACGAGTCCCGCCGCCCCAAGAACCTGTGGACCAACGCGGGCGCGGGCGCGCAGATCACCGGCTACGTCGCCGACACCGAGCACGACGAGGCCCAGTTCGTCGCCGACGAGATCGACCGGCTCACGGACGCGGGTGACGCGAAGGCCGGCGACGTCGCCGTCTTCTACCGGACCAACGCCCAGTCCCGGGTCTTCGAAGAGATCTTCATCCGCGTCGGCCTGCCCTACAAGGTCGTCGGGGGCGTGCGCTTCTACGAGCGCAAGGAGGTCCGCGACGTCCTCGCCTACCTGCGCGTCCTCGCCAACCCCGAGGACAACGTCCCGCTGCGCCGCATCCTGAACGTGCCCAAGCGCGGCATCGGGGAGCGCGCCGAGGCGATGATCGACGCCCTCTCCCTCCGGGAGAAGATCACCTTCCCGCAGGCGCTGAAGCGGGTCGACGAGGCGTACGGCATGGCGGCCCGCTCCGCCAACGCCGTCAAGCGCTTCAACGCCCTCATGGAGGAGCTCCGTACGGTCGTCGACTCCGGCGCCGGCCCGGCGGTCGTCCTCGAGGCCGTCCTGGAGCGGACGGGCTACCTCGCCGAGCTGCAGGCCTCCACCGACCCGCAGGACGAGACCCGGATCGAGAACCTCCAGGAACTGGCCGCCGTGGCCCTGGAGTTCGAGCAGGAGCGCGGTGAGGAGGAGACCGGCACCCTGGCCGAGTTCCTGGAGAAGGTCGCGCTCGTCGCCGACTCCGACCAGATCCCCGACGAGGACGAGGAGGGGTCCGGAGTCATCACGCTGATGACGCTGCATACCGCCAAGGGCCTCGAGTTCCCGGTGGTGTTCCTGACCGGCATGGAGGACGGCGTCTTCCCGCACATGCGCGCGCTCGGCCAGGCCAAGGAGCTGGAGGAGGAGCGCCGGCTGGCGTACGTGGGCATCACGCGCGCCCGCGAGCGGTTGTATCTGACCCGCTCCTCGATGCGCAGCGCCTGGGGCCAGCCGTCGTACAACCCGGCCTCGCGTTTCCTGGAGGAGATCCCGGCGACGTATCTGGAATGGAAGCGGACCGGCCCCATGGTCAAGCCCGCCGGGCCGACCTCGGGGATCACCTCCTCGCTCTCCTCCTCCCGCGCGCGCTCGGGCCCCTCGGGCTTCGCCACCCGCCGCGCCACCGACAAGCCGGTGATCGCGCTCCAGGTCGGCGACCGGGTCACGCACGACCAGTTCGGCCTCGGCACGGTCATGCAGGTGACGGGCGTCGGCGCCGACGCGCAGGCGACGATCGACTTCGGCGACGAGAAGCCCAAGCGGCTGCTGCTGCGGTACGCGCCGGTCGAGAAGCTGTAGAGACCGACGACAGGAGAGGGGCCCCGGCCGACGGCCGGGGGCCG
>NZ_JBHJTL010000137.1:0-15435 GCF_042264065.1 Streptomyces sp. NPDC056222
GCGATGGTTCCGTTGGGCTGGACATCCGTCCTCCAGGACTGGGGCACGGCCTGGCGTGGCTGCCGTTGGTATCCATTCCTCCCGACCGTCGCAGACACGGCATCCTGTGTGCGCCATCCGGAGCGCCGGGCACGCGTGGTGCGGGGTACCCGGCACCGGCGGGGGTCGGGGCGGCACGAGAACGACCGAGGCGCAGGGATGCTTCATGTCTCGAGGCCCGGCAGCATCCCAGGGCGGCACCGTGGGCATCGCGCGCATCGTGTCGATGCCAGGATCAGACGTACCGGAGCCCGATCATCAGCGGATTGGCGCATTCGACCCTGATTGGTAATCAATGTCGGAACGTGGACAGAGCGGAAGCTGTTGCAGTCCGTCCCGTGAGACGGCGCGGCATGTGACCACGACGGTGCCGTCCACGCCCCCGGCCGGCGCGCGGGCGGACGGCATGGTGCGCATCCCCGGCGGTGAGTTCCTGATAGGGGCGGAAGACGACTGGACCGTCCCCGGCGACGGAGAGGGGCCCGTTCATCGGGTGCGACTCGCCCCCTTCCGGATCGACCGCTGTGCCGTCTCCAACGCGGAGTTCCTGGACTTCACCGGTGCGACCGGGCACATCACGGATGCCGAGCGTTACGGCTGGTCGTTCGTCTTCGCCGGGCTCCTGCCCGCCGACTTTCCAGACACCCGGGCGGTCGCCGATGCCCCCTGGTGGCGGCAGGTGCACGGGGCATGCTGGCGACACCCCGAGGGGCCCGGGTCCGACGTACACGACCGCGCCGAGCACCCGGTCGTCCACGTCTCATGGAACGACGCCACGGCCTACGCCGCCTGGGTGGGCAAGCGGCTGCCGACCGAGGCCGAGTGGGAGTACGCAGCCCGTGGCGGCCTCGAACAACGCGTGTTCCCCTGGGGCGACGAGCTGGAGCCCGGCGGTGAGCACCGGATGAACGTGTGGCAGGGCAGCTTTCCCGACCACAACACCAGCGCGGACGGCTGGTACGGCACAGCCCCCGTCACCGCGTACCCCGCGAACGGTTACGGCCTGCACAACATGTGCGGCAACGTCTGGGAGTGGTGCGCGGACTGGTACTCGCCCGCCTTTTACGAAGGCAGTCCGAAGGACGATCCGCTCGGCCCACCGTTGGGCGTGCAGCGGGTGATCCGCGGCGGGTCCTACCTCTGCCACGCCTCCTACTGCCGCCGCTACCGCGTCGCCGCCCGCAGTTCCAGCTCCCCCGACAGCAGCACGGGCAACCAGGGGTTCCGCTGCGTCCGCGACGACACACCGGCGAGGGCCCGGTGAGCGGCAGCGCGTGGACAGGGGCGGTCCGTGGCCGCGGTCACTGCCGGGTACGCCCTGTTCTCCCGGCGGCTGTCCACGACCGCTGTGTCGGCGCCGATGGTGTTCACCGGCTTCGGGGTGGCCATCGGTCCGACCGGGCTCGATCTCCTCGAGGGTCGGAGCGGCCCTGACACTGGCCCTGCTGACCGACGCAATGTCCGTACGCCGTCGGGATCAGCGCGTCGGCAGCTCCCTCCCCGGCCGCTTGTCGGGAATCGGGCTGCCGTTGACCATCGGGGCCGGCTGCCCCTGGCATGGGCCTTGCTGCCGGGGCTGACCGCGTGGAAGCCGGCACTGGTCGGGACGATCATGGCCCGACCGACGCGGCTCCGGGCAAGACCGCCGTGACCAGCCTGCGGGTCCCCCTCTCATACGCAGTGGCCTCAATGTCGAGAGCGGTCTCAACGACGGTTTGCACCGCAGCAGTACCACGGCTCCTGCGCGGGTCGGGGGCACCGTCAGCCCCTCGGAATGGGGTCCTTCTGGACGGCGAACCCCTCGTCCGACAGCACACCCTGCTCGTGGAGCCGGCCAAGACGTTCCAGGTGGGTGATCGCTTCGTCCGTCAGCCGCGAAGGGGCCGATGGATCCCTCGTTCTCCTCGGTGTGACGCCGTCGGTCACTGGCGTCCCATGGCGATGCGGATGCGGTCCTCGGGGCGGATGTAGTGGTCCGCGTCGTTCGGTCCGGTGTCGACCTGGACCCAGTGGATGTCACCGGTGAAGGCACCGTTGGCGCTCTCGTAGTCGGGGGTGACCGGGGTGCCGCTGTCCTGCCCGATGTCGGCTGTCTCGTCCGCCGAGAAGATGAACGGGACGGTGTGCTCGATGTGCCCCTCGCCCACCTTGTCGCCGTCGTAGAACAGAGACACGGTGCCGCCCTTGCCGAGGCCGCCGCCGTCGTAGTCGAACTCCATGCGCACCTGGTGCTCGCCGGAGGGCACTGGCCTCACGGCCTCGATCTCGGCCGTCTCCATGGCACAGAGGTTGTAGGCGAACTTCGCCCGGCCCTGCCTCGCGTACAGGCTCCAGCCGCCGAAGCTTCCGCCCTGCGCGAGGATGACTCCCGAGACAGGGCCGTTGGTGGAGGCGATCTCCGCGGTGATCGAGAACGACTTGTTCTTGACGTTGACGAGACTGCTCTCCGAGAGCCGACCCATGCCGCCGTACAGCAACTGGGTTTCGGTCTTGATGAGTTCGGGCCGTCCGGCGATCTCGGCGTTGAACCGCTCGGCCGTACGGTCGTCCAGGGGCAGTACGTTGAAGCGGGCGGCCTCGATCAGCCAGAGCCGCTGCAACTCATGCAATTTGTCCGGCATTTCGGCGGCCAGGTCGTGGGCCTGGGTGGGGTCGGTGGAGCCGTCGTACAGCTCCCAGACGTCGTCGTCGAACGCCACGGTCTGCCCGCCGATCACCCACGGGGTGCGGTGCTTGGTCACGGCGGACCAGCCCTTGTGGTAAATGCCGCGGTTGCCGAACATCTCGAAGTACTGCTGGTCGTGGCGCTCGGGGGCGTCGGCGTCGTCGAAGGTGTAGAGCATCGAGATGCCCTCCATCGGCGACTGCTGTACGCCGTTGACCGTCGTCGGCTCGGGAATTCCGGCAGCTTCGAGGATCGTCGGGCCGACGTCGACGACATGGCAGAACTGGCTGCGGACCTCCCCGGCGGACCGGATCCGGCTCGGCCAGCGAACGATGGTGCCGTTGCGGGTGCCGCCCCAGTGCGAGGCGACCTGCTTGGTCCACTGGTACGGAGTGTCCATGGCGTGCGCCCAGCCGACCGCGTAGTGGTTGAACGCCTCCGGAGTGCCGAACTTGTCGATGCGGGAGGCCATGAACTCCGGCGTCTCGATCGCGGCCATGCCGTTGAAGGTGAGCAGCTCGTTGAAGCTGCCGTGCAGACCACCCTCGGCGGAGGCGCCGTTGTCCCCGGTGATCACGTACACAAGCGTCTCGTCGAAGATGCCCAGCTCCTCCAGCGCCGCCAGCAGCCGGCCGACGTGATGGTCGGTGTGCTCGAGCATCCCGGCATAGACCTCCATCTGCCGGGCCAGCACTGGCTTCAGCGCGGGCTCGATCTCGTCCCAGGCGGGGATCTCCGCATGACGCGCGGTCAACTCGGCGTTGGGCGGTACGACTCCGAGTTCCTTCTGCCGGGCGAGGGTCTCCTCACGGATCGCGTCCCAGCCCTGGTCGAAGCGGCCCCGGTAGCGGTCGGACCACTCCACGGGCACATGGTGCGGTGCGTGTGTGGCGCCGGGCACGAAGTAGCAGAAGAACGGCCTGTCGGGCATCAGTGTCTTCTGCTGGCGCACCCAGGCGATGGCCTGGTCGGCGAGGTCCTCGGTGAGGTGGTAGCCCTCCTCGGCGGTCTTCGGCGGGTCGATCGGGCTCGTCCCGTCGTACAGCGCCGGGTCGTACTGGTTGGTCTCGCCGCCGACGAAGCCGTAGAAGTGCTCGAATCCGCCGCCGCCGGTCGGCCATGCGTCGAAGGGGCCGGCCGGGCTGGTCTGCCATACCGGCACCTCGTGGCACTTGCCGAACTGCGCCGTGGAGTAGCCGTTGAGTCTGAGGATCTCGGCGACCGGCGCCTTCGTGTTGGGTCTGATCGAGTTGTATCCGGGGGCCGAGGTGGCGATCTCGGTGATGCCGCCCATGCCCACGGAGTGGTGGTTCCGTCCGGTCAGCAGTGCCTGACGGGTCGGCGAGCACAGCGCGGTGGTGTGGAAGCGGGTGAAGCGGAGTCCGCCCTCGGCCAGACGCTCGAAGGCCGGGGTCCGGCAGGGCCCGCCGAAGACACTGGGCGCCCCGTATCCGACGTCATCGAGCATGATCAGCATGATGTTCGGCGCGCCGTCCGGAGGCAGCAGCGGCCGGATGGGCGCGAACGACGTGCCCGGGTCCTTGGCGTCGTACGTGATCGGCCCCGGGCGAGTCACATCAGGGATCGGCAGAATCTGGCGGTGGATCTCGGACATGGGCCGTGCCTTCCGTCCAGGTCGCCCCGGTAGGGCCACGCTTTCCCCTGCTCCTACTGCGCGTGTGGCGCACTTGAACACCGCCAACGGGGCACAGGACACCGCACGCCCGGGCCCCTCGTGCCGGGACCGCCCACCCCGACGGACTCCAGCCGCGTGTCGAGCCCCGCACTCACATGATCGCGTGCCCGGTCGTTGATCGCATGCCGTTGCCCGCGCCGCGACGGGGGCCCACAGCGCGCTCCTGGCGAGCGACGTTCCATCCGTGCGTGAGGCCGTAGGCCGCGGCAGGCCGTCCGCGACACCGCCCCTCGAACCGGCAGCTGAAGCGGGGCGACGCCGTCGCTTGCCGGTCACGTTCGAAGCGGCTCCGCCCAGCCGTTTCGTACCGCGCAGGCGCCGAGCTGCATCCGGGTCTGGACTCCGGCCATGTCCATGAGACGACGCAGCCGCCGATGCAGCGTGCGCGGTGACAGGCCGAGTTGTGTCGCGACCGTCAGGTCCGTCATGCCGGCCAGGAGCAGCGCGAGCATCCTGCGGTCGAGCTCGGTCGGGCCTTGCGGACCGACCGCGACGGTGGCTTCGGATTCTCCGGCCGTGGCCGACAGCGCGAGCGGGTGGGCGCTGTGCCATACCGTCTCGAACAGAGCGTCCAGCGCGTCCAGCAGACCGCTGCGGTGCAGCAGCACGGCGCCGGGCTCCCCGTACGGTGTGACCGCGAGCGGGACGAGACCGAGGTCGGCGTCGGCCAGCACGAGTTTCATCGGCAGCCGGTCGGCGACACGGAGTTGCACGCCCTTGCGCAGTGAGTCGATCGCGTCGTCGATGATGCCCGGCTCTGCCAGCACGGCCTGGTCCAGCACCGCCCGGAACTGCACGCCGCGGCCGATGGCCACGGGTTCGGCCGTGTTCTCGTCGGGCGGCAGGGCGACGAACGGCGCGGTGATGAAGGACCGGACCTCCGTACGTGCCGCCTGCTGCACCTGGAGGAATCGATGGCGGATGGCGTCGACGCCCGAGACGACCTCGATCAGGTCGTTGATGCTGTTGCCGGTCATCGCCGCTCGGTGTTCCTCGGCGAAGGTCACCAAGGCGTGCTCGGCCATACGCAGGCCGTCCCGGCGCTGGCTGATGAGAGCGCCGAGCGCCATGGCCGGCGGCGCGGCGGTGAACCGGTCGTCCGCCGACCTCGTCACCAGCCCCCACTGGACCAGACGGGACAAGGCCTTGTCGACGTGGGCATGCGGGAGGACGACCTGGTCGGAAAGCAGGATCGCGGTGGAGTTCGGCCGTCCGAGCAGCGCCCGGTAGACGCGCTCGTCATCGGGTTCGAGGCCAAGAACATCCAGCATCGGCGATCGATTCCCCTCCCCTTGCCGCAGCGGGGAGAGTATGCGCCATGGCGGCAGACCTTGAATAGTCCCTGGTGGGAGCGGGTTCAGGGGGAAGGGCCCCGGGGAGTCACCTCCCCGGGGCCCGACAGTGCTGTTCATCGCAGGCCGTACGCCCGGATGATCTCGTTCTTGACGCTGAAGCCGCTGTCCGTCTCGGCGCTCGCGCGGACCGAGATGAAGCCGCCGGGCTTTTTGGCCGTCCTGAACGAGCCCGTCCAACGACCGTCGGCGCCCTTGGTCACGGTCACCTTGTGCCAGGTCGCGCCGTCGTCGTACGAGACGTCCAGCTTCACCGTGGTGACGGTGCCCGGCAGGGAGCCGAGGCCCATCGACACCGGCTTGAGCGCGATCTCCTGGGTCGCGTTGGCCTTGACGTCGCCGTGCAGGTCCAACTCCAGCTTGTAGTCCAGGTTCAGCACCGAGAACGGCTCGAAGAAGTCCGAGTCGACGGTGTCGGACATGAACGTCCACTCCGTGTGGGTGCGCGTCGACAGCCGGAAGAGATCACCGGGCCGCTCGGCGTCGAGGACGGCGCGGTAGGGCAGGTTGCCCGCCGGCACCTCCACCCACTGCATGTCCGTGCTGGACGGGTTGTCGTGGATCAGCGTGTCGCCCTGGAAGACCTGCAGGTGGGTCGGCGTCTCACCCCACGGCAGGAATCCGCCCAACCGCATGGTGTCGTCGGCTGAGGCCCACGCCTGCACGTTCCAGGTCATGTAGTTCTGCCAGCGGGAGTTGTACACGCCGAAGGACTCGCTCTGACCGGGCCGGGTCGCTGGAGCGAACCAGTCCAGCCGGGTGGTGCTGGCCTTGGTGTAGGTGTTGTCGCCCGACACCATCACCCACGGCAGGGTTCCGTCGATGCCCTGTGCGTGGAACTCCCTCCAGACCTGGCCGGGGGTCACCCACTCGGTGCGGGTGCCCGGGTGCCACTCGCGCTCGGGGAAGTTGAACGACGGACTGAGCGTGAAGTCGGACCGGTATCCCTCCGCGGCCCGGCCGCCCGTGGCCGAGGAGTAGCGGGCATCGATCCGGGCGAGGTCACCCTTGGTCGGCTTGTAGACCAGGGCCCGGTCCGGAACCTGGCCGGGGTACTCCCGGGTGAGGTCGTAGACGAACGGCGTGTACTCGGTCTGCTGTGCGGTCAGCTTGAGGATGCCGGTCCTGGCCATCGAGACCAGGGCCCTGCCCGCGTCGCGGTGCACGGTGGCGACCGGGATGGCCGACTCGCCGACGTACTCCATCAGGGCACCGACACCGTCGTTGACCACGATCAGCGCCTTCGCGCCGGCCGCGACCGCGGCCTCGGTGCGTACGTGGGGCGAGACCTCGTCGCTGCGCTCGATGACGACGACCTTGCCCTCGGCCTTGACCTTCTCGTATGCGGCTGTCGCACCGTTGCCCGCGTAGACGGCGTCCAGCCTGTCCGTGGCGGTACCCAGGGCGCTGCCTGCCTGCACCAGGGCCTCGAACCGGAGCCGGCCGCCCAGTGTGCTCAGGCTGAGCTGCGGCTCGCCCTTGCGCCAGCGGGTGGTCAGCATGAACTCGCCCTGCTTCATCGGCTCCGTCGGTGCGACGTAGACGTCGTCGTACGTCGGCGGCAGCACGTACGCGCTGCGATAGTCCATGAACGGGTCGAGGCCCCTGTAGTGGACGTTGAAATCGACCTTGCGCTGGCGGTCCTCGGTGCGCTGTGGCGCCTCGGTCTGCAGCAGTCGTGCCTTGCTCGCGTCGAGCACCACGTCCGCGGCGCCGTCCTTGAGCACGGTCTCCGGGTCGACCAGCACAGCCAGACCCGATCGGTCCGCCTTCTCGCCCGCGACGTCGAGGTAGGCCGCGACGGTGTAGTGGCCCGATGCCATGCGCATGGTGGTCGAGCCCTGGACGTAGACCTGCCACGGCCAGAAGTCGCCGGCCAGGTTGATGGTGACCCAACCGGTGGCGGGCTTGCCGTTCCGGTCGAGCAACTTGATGTTCAGGTCGTACCGCTCCTCCTCCTTGAGCAGCGCCACGGAGGTGCGGGTCACCGGCTGCCCGGTGGCAGCGTCGGTGGCTGTCACGTGGCCGACGTGCCGGCCGGCCGAGGCGGCTTGCGGGTCGCCGGTCACCGGCACGGCGGCGGTGCCGCCCGCCGGGACGGTGACCGTGGTGGCTCCCAGCCTGAACGGGCCACCGCCGTCGGTCAGCGCCAGGTTGAGCGTGACGGCGGCGGAACCGGTGTTGGTGAAGGTCAGGTCCTTGGTGACGGCGCCGTCGCTCGGCTCGTGCGGCCATGTGTAGTTGCCGAAGAAGAGCGATCCTGTGCCGCGAACCGTGCTGCGCACGGCGGCGGCCACGTCGAGGCGGCCGGTGCCGACCTCGTACGGCGAGTATCCGCCGTCCAGGCCCTTCGCGGTGCTCATCAGGTGTTCCTTGAGCTGCGCGCCGGTCCAGTCCGGGTGCTGCTGGGCCAGGATCGCCGCCGCGCCGGCCACATGCGGGGTGGCCATCGAGGTGCCGCTGATGGTGCGGTAGAAGCCCTCACCACCGCCGGTCATCTCCTGCGAGCGGGCCGCGGTGATGTCCACGCCCGGCGCCGCGATGTCCGGCTTCATGCCGCCGGAGTGGGCCAGCGGGCCGGTGCTGGAGAAGGACGCGAGCCGGTCCTGCTTGTCCGTGGCGGCCACGGTCAGCGCAGAGGCAGCCGCACCCGGGGCGGAGATGCTCTCCGGGCCCGAGTTGCCGGCGGCTATGACGAACAGCGTGCCGTACTGGGCGGAGAGCGCATCGACCGTCTGCGACATCGGGTCGCTGCCGTCCGTGGGGTAGGAATCGCCGAGGCTCATGTTGACGACGTCCGCACCGGACTCGGCGGCCCACTGCATGCCGGCCATGACCCAGGAGTCCTGGCCGGAGCCCTCCGCGCCGCCGAGCACCTTGCCCACGTACAGGTCGGCGCCGGGTGCGACCCCCTTGTCGTCCCCTCCGGAGGCAGCGCCCGAACCGACGATCGTGCCGGCCACATGTGTGCCGTGCCCGTTGACGTCGGTGATGGCCTCACCCGGCACGAAGCTCGCCGTGCCGTCGATCAGACCGGCGAAGTCGGGGTGGTTGACGTCGATGCCGGTGTCGAGCACCGCGACCTTGACGCCCTTGCCGTTGTACCCGGCCGCCCAAGCCTCGGGCGCGCCGATCAGCGGCACGCTCTCCTTCAGACTGGCCTTCACGCGACCGTCGAGCCACAGCTTTTCCACACCCGCGCCCAACGTGGCGCTGCCGTGCGGGGCGACGGAGGTCCAGAAGGTACGGGCCTGCCGCTTCTCCGTGCTGAGCACCGCACCTCGGATGCCCTTGAGCTTGCGGGTCAGCTTGCTGCCGCGGGGAGCCGTCGGCTCGGCCGCCGCACGGGACTTCGGCTCGGCGTACGTCGCGATCAGCGGTACTGCGGCCGACTTCGCGTCGTCGTACCCCATCTCGATCAGGTCGGTGACGTTGAACAGCCGCCGGTCCAGCCTGTCCGTCCCCAGCAGCGGCGCAGCCTCGTCCGGGATGACGAACAAGTCACCTTCGACCTCCTGGAACTTCACGCCGCCGACGGCGCTGTCCGGCCGGTCGACTTCGGCGATCTGCTTGCCATCGGCCGTTGTGGTGACCGTGACGACGTCGCCGGTGACCAGGGTGACCTTGTGGGTCGCCGAGGACTCGGCGGGAACGGTGGGCTTGCTCGGAGCGGCTTGTGCGGGTGCCTGCAGCATTGCGAGGCCCGACGCCAGCAGGGGCACGGCGGTGGCTGCCGAGATCAGCCGCCAGCGCCTGCGCCGGAAGGCGGATGCATGAGAGGGGGAATACATGCCATGGGTCTATCGACCGGTGAACGCCGTCGTGAAGGCCTCACGACGGCAAGTCCTCGCCATGGCAAAGGCTTGTCAGCGGTGAATCGTGGGATTCCGGACGGAACACGACGACCCCCGGGCATCGTCGTGTTCCGTCCTCTTGCCGCCGGCATGCAGAGGTGGCCTTCCCCCCGCGCTGGAGGTCGCGGCGACACGGGTCTTCTCGCCTTGCCGACGTGCGCCCGGTGCACGACGGGGGTCGAACCTTCCTGAGGTCGCTGCGTCGGATCCCGGGTGGCAGAACGCCCTCGGATCGACCAGGCGGCCGCGCATCAAGCACAGCCTCTGCGTCAACGAGGAGCGTTTCGAGCAGGCCGGCATCTCGATGCCGGAGACCGGCGCGCTCGGTGCAAGACCAGCTCACCGAAGGGGCTGGATCGTCCGCATGCACAGGAACAAGCCCGTCGCACGCTGGTTCGCGCGGCACCCACGGCCCGAGGAGACGGTTCCGCCGCCGGGCGTCGGCAGGTGAAGCGGACCGGTCTTCCTCGACGAGACCGGCGGCGTGCTCCGGGTATCGGCATTCTCGGTAGCGTGATCATCTGCCGCATGGAGTGTCCATGTGTCCGGCTGGTCCGTGCGAGGGCTTCCGGCGGAGAGTGATGAGGCGGAGATGAGTGAACTGACAAAGCCCGAGGTGGAGGTTCCGGAGGGTGACGCTCCCACCGAGTTGACCATCCGGGACCTGGTCGTCGGGGACGGGCCCGAGGTGAAGCCGGGCATGGTGGTCAGGGTTCACTATGTCGGGGTGACCTTCGAGTCCGGGAAGGAGTTCGATTCCTCCTGGGGCGGGGGCCAGCCGTTCAAGTTCGCCCTGGGCGGTGGCAGGGTCATCAAGGGCTGGGACCGGGGGGTGCGGGGGATGAAGGTCGGCGGTCGGCGCGAGATCATCGTTCCCCCGCGTCTCGGCTACGGCAATCAGTCGCCCTCGCCGTTGATCCCGGCGGGCTCGACCCTGGTCTTCGTGGTGGACCTGCTCGAGTCGTACTCGGGCACAGCCGGGTGGAGCAAGGCCCAGTGACCCTGGCCGCTCCTCCCGTGCGACGTGCTGTGTCGTCTCCCAGGTGTTGGTGCCGCCGTGCTCCTCGCTGCCGCTCCCGCTCCCGCTTCCGTTTCCGCGGCGCCCGAACAGCTCCACCGGCATGAAGGAGGGCCCGAACTCGTCGAGTTCGGGCCCTCTGCACACCAAAGTTCAGACCAGCGGGCCTCCGAAGGGGCCTCCCGGGCCGTAGTACGTGCCCAGCTGCTGGCGGTAGTCGGGGTCCTCGAGGTGCTTGTCACGATGGAGCTCGGGAGCGTCCTTGATCTGCTCCTTGGTCTGCTCGACGAAGATCTTCCGTTCGTCCACGTCGATCCGAACCACGGTGCCGGCCGGAAGGAGGACCTCCTTGCCGAAGATCCACACCCCGGTGTCCACGACCAGATAGGCGTCACCCACCTCGTCGGAGTGCTTGTCCACCTTCCCGATGCTGCCGTCGATCGCCTCGACCTTGTAGCCGGTCAATTGGGTACCGGCCAGATGGCCTGCGGTCGACTTGTAGCTCCACACGTGCTCAGTCACGCGAAAACAACTCCTCCGGTAGGCGAGGACGGCCGACGGACGGCAGCCGCCCTCCTCTTCCGTGTGCCTTTCGCAGCGGGGTGCCTTCCCCGCCTGAAATCCGCCTGCCCGGACCCCGGCAACACATTCACCCGGTCACCGGGTTCTCCGATCGGACGGTGCCCTGACGACCGCTTCGCCGACGGCCGGGGCTGGCGTGCTCCACGACCTCGGCGAGCGCGGGGCGGATCCAGTACGGCCCAGCCATAGCGACATCGCCGTAACCGGCCGTGCCGGCCATGGAGTTGATCCCCCTGTCGCGTCGCCGCCCCGGTGCTAGCAATCCTGGTCCGGAGTTCGCCCTCGCCGGGGGACCCGATCCATCCAGCCGGAGGCGTACCTTTCACGCCCCTCTCGCAGAGAGAATGCGTGAAATGCTTGTCCGGGGTTACGAGAGCCGGGGTACGGCGCCGCTCAGGAAGCGGCGCAATGTCCCCGACGGAACTGGTGACGATGTCTGAATCGAGCCGGCACGAGACCACCCAGCCGCCCCCGACACCTCCGGTGCGGTCCTGGCACACCACAGCTCGTCAGGTTCAAGGAGGGATCGGGCTGCCCGTCGAGTCCACGTTCCAGTACGACCCCGACGACCCCTGGGCGGTACGCGTCACCTTCCGGCTTCCGCCGGGCAGAGCTGTCGACTGGACTTTCTCCCGAGAGCTGCTGCGCTCCGGGACCCGCGTCCTGAGCGGCGAAGGCGACATCCGGCTGTGGCCGCTGCGCCGCGGCGGCAGGGAGGGACGCGTCCGTATGCGGCTGGGCCCGGCACGGGCGTTCGCCGTGGTCGACGTCGACCGCGCGGGCCTGCGGAGCTGGCTGGGCGAGACGTACGTTGCCGTGCCCGAAGGAGGGGAGGCCGCGCGGATCGGCTGGGCGGCCGAGACCTCTCGGCTCTTCGCGCGGCCCTAGAGCCGGAATCCCGCGGGCCGGACCGACTACGAATCCGTGTGACAGGAGGAAATGATGCTGGACAGCTGGCGTGCACGTGCGGCCTGCCAGGATGTCGACCCCGACCTCTTCTTCCCGGTGGGGACAGGCGCACCGGCGCTGATCCAGGCCCAGGAGGCCAAGGAGATCTGCCGGCGCTGCCCCGTGCGCGAGGAATGCCTGCGCTGGGCCATGGACGACTCCCGTCAGGTGACGGGCGTATGGGGCGGCCTGCGCGAGGACGAGCGGCAGTCGCTGAAGCGAAGGTCACGCCGCCGGGCGAACAAGGCGGACTGAGCGCCTGCACGAAGCACGGTCGCATCCGGTGCAGGCATGGCGCCCGAGCAAGTAAGCCACGTGGAAGGCACGTCCTGAACCCCACGTGCCTTCGGGCGGCATTGCCCGGTCTCGACCGTGGCGCAGAGGGCCGGCACGATCTACCTGCCCTGCTACGGAACGGCCTCACCAGAAGAGGGTTGGTGCGGTCGTTCCGCCGAGGACATCACGTCGGCGCGGGGTGCCATTCCGCGAGGAGGATGGTGGCGTCGTCGTTGAGGCGATGGTCCTGGTGCGTCAGGAGGTTCTCGATCAGGCGGCGAAGGGCTTCGGGTGCGGGGTCGCCTGCCGCCATGGAGCGGATGATCGTGTCGGCGAGGCGGGTCTCGCCGAACAGTTGATTCCCGGTGGAACGTGCTTCGGTGACGCCGTCGCTGTAGAGGAGGACACGGTCGCCGGGTTCCAGCCGCGTACGGTGCTGGGCCGGGGCCAGCTCGGCGTGGAATCCGAAGCCGAGGGGAAGCTGAACAGGTCTTTCCAGAGCAGCGGTCAGCACATGACCGTCGCGGATCAGCAGGGGCGCGGGGTGGCCGCAGTTGACCCAGGTGAGCTCTCCCCTCACTGTGTCGAGATCGGCGATGATCCCGGTCATGAGGCGGTTCGGGATCCACTGGGCGAGGGTGCGGTCGATGGTTTGGGCGATGTCCGGCAAGGTGCCGCCGGATCGGCGGGTGGATCGGCAGGCTGCCAGGCCGACCGCGCTGGCACCGCCGGAGGCGAGGTCGTGGCCCATGGCGTCCAGGAGCGTCAGGTGCAGGCGCCCGTCGGTGAATCCGTGGTCGAAGGCGTCGCCGCCGATGTCGTAGGCCGGCTCCAGCACAGCGGTCGACGTGGCCTCTCTGTTCCCGATCGTCTTCGGTGGCAGGAACGCCCACAACAGTTCGGCCTGGAGCGTCATGGGGCGGCTTCGGCCTCGTGCGACGAGGAGGTCGTTGTGGGTCGTCTTGGAGATGACCAGCAGCGTGGCCAGGCTTGCCAGGGCCTTGCAGGAGTCCAACCAGCCGGAGTCCACGCCTGGGCCCGCTTCCATGACTCCGACGCGCTCGATCCCGTCGATCATCGGAAGCCAGGCGGTGCCGTCACTGCCCAATCGGACCCGCTGGGTGCGGTAGGCCAGGCCGGCCAGTGAGCTGTCGATGGCGAGTCTGTCGCCGTCGTCCGCTGCCGAGGCATCCGACCGCGACCTCGCGCTGTCGCGGAGGGGGAGCACCACCAGCCCCGCCTGCTGCACGTCGGCCACGTAGATCCGCGCCCGTGTCGCTCCCAGGCGCCGCGCGGCCTCGTCGAACAGGACGGGCAGTTCACCGGCGGACGCGTCATGCGACCGCTCCAGCACCCACGCCAGTACGGGACCCAACCCACTCCCCGTCGGCTCGTCAGCTCTCACCGCAGGACCGCCCCAGCACAGTGACAGTTCACAGCTACGCCCTCAGTTCGGACGGTTACGGACACGACCATCTTCGTCAGCCGTCAGGGCTCAGACCTCCCGACACGTCGAACATCGACGGAGGCGCTGGGGCGAGGCCCGGACGACGTGGTCGAGCTTTCGTGGGCGTCGCACGGCCCGAAGCACAACGCTGCCGGCAGCGATCCGATCGTGAGCAGGGAGCACGAGCCCTCCGGCGGCTGTCCACCGTGACGTCCTGCCCGCCGGGATGACACATACAACAGCGGGATACGGGCAGTCGCTGCTCACGGGTGGCCGGACGTCACCGCGTCGCCGCTCGCCTCTGTCCATGGCCTCGCTCCGAGCCTGGCCCCAATGAGAAACCGAGGCACGCCATGCTCCTTGTCGGAGTCATTCTGCTCATCATCGGATTCATCACGGGCATCGCCATCCTGTGGACCATCGGGCTCGTCCTGGCGGTCGTCGGCGCCATCCTGTGGATCCTCGGAGCCGTCGGACACCAGGTCGGAGGCCGACGCCACTACTACTGACCCGTCCCGAACACGCCGCGCTCCCACCCGAAAAGGGCCCAGGCGACCGCCCTGGGCGAGCGCGGCAGCGAACTCCCGGCGCCGCGACTGCGGCGCCGCGCCGCGCCGTTCGTCCGCCCTCCTGACGCCGGCATCGAGCACCCGCCGCCACATGGTCACCGGTCCGTACCCTCCTCGGTGTCCGCCGCGGTGTCCGCCTCCTGCTCCTCCTCCGGAAGCACCTGGGAATGCGCCGCGTCCGTCACGCTCCCGGCGGGATGGGCGCGGAGGTATCCGACCACCGTGTTGCCCACGGCGACGAGCGGGACCGCCACCACGGCCCCGCCGATCCCCGCGACGATGCCTCCGGTGGCGACGGCCAGAACGACCGCGAGCGGGTGAACCCGCACAGCCCGGCCCAGGATGAACGGCTGCAGCACGTGTCCTTCGATCTGCTGCACCAACAGGACGACCATCAGCGCCATCAGCGCCGTGAAGACGCCCTCGGTGACGAGCGCGACGACGACAGCGAGTGCTCCGGAGACCACGGCGCCGACGAGGGGCACGAAGGAGGACAGGAAGATCACCACGCCGATGGGAACGGCGAGCGGCACACCGAGAAAGTAGATGCCCACGCCGATGAAGACCGCGTCGATCAAGGCAACGATCATGGTGCCTCGCACATAGGCGGTGAGGGTCCGCCAGGCGCGCGGTCCGGCGCCGGCGACACCGGGGCGCGCCGCGGTGGGGACCAGCTTGAGCGACCACAGCCAGATGCGTTTGCCGTCGTACAGCAGGAAGAGGGTGGCGAACATGGCCAGCAGGAGCCCGGTGATCACCTCCACCAGCACCGTCACGCCTTGGAGGCCGGCGGACGTGATCTCACTCGTACTGTTGCCGATCGTGTCGCTCAGACTTTCGGCAATGTCGTTGATCTGCTTCTCCGTGACGTGGAGCGGGCTGTCGAGCAACCATCGTTTGAGTTCGTCGATGCCCTCCTGAACACGTTCGGAGAGGTTCCCGAGATTGTCGAGCACCTGCCAGACGACGAACCATCCGACCAGCCCGAG
>NZ_JBHJTL010000138.1:0-14783 GCF_042264065.1 Streptomyces sp. NPDC056222
ATCGGCGACGACACCGTCCTCATCACCCGAGGCGACAGCGACCACTTCGCCCTGATGGTGGTGCCGCCGGACACGACGCCCGACGCGGCACGTGACGCCATGGCCCGCGCGGTCCGAGCCGACAACGTCACCCAGGCCGCCGAGATCCTCGTCGCCACGCTTCCCGAACCGGTGACACACCGGCCGGAGCCGGCGTGATCAGGAGGGCGAAGCTCCTGCCGCCCCGCAGGCCGCCTCACCGGCACCTCGCGGTACGTCTCTCCGTCATCCACGCCACTCGACCAGGACCAGCG
This sequence comes from Streptomyces sp. NPDC056222, assembly GCF_042264065.1. NCBI lineage: Bacteria > Bacillati > Actinomycetota > Actinomycetes > Kitasatosporales > Streptomycetaceae > Streptomyces > Streptomyces sp. NPDC056222. Next base: position 294 of record NZ_JBHJTL010000138.1, read on the forward strand.
TGGCGTCGTCCGAAGTGGCGTTGCCCCGTGCCCGTTTGAGGGTGTGGGAGAGGTCCCGTACCACCGCGCGGACCTCTCGGTCCGCCCGCTCCAGTCGGTTCACCCAGTCGATCAGCTGGTCCTCGCCGAACTCCTCCTGTCCGCTCTCGTGTTCCTCGATCAACCCGTCGGTGAAGCAGAGGACGCGATCGCCCGGTTCGAGCGTCACCCCGCTGACCTGCGGCTGTGCTCCTCCGAAGCCGACAGGGAGGGTCGTGGGGCTGTCCAGGCGGCCTACGACGCGGTGCCCGCGGATCAGAATGGGGGCGGGGTGCCCGGCGTTGACCCACTGGAGGCGGCCGGTGTTCGTGTCCAGCCGCATCATCTGCGCGGTCACGAAGTGGTCGGGTGCGAACTGCTCGGCCACGGCCCGGTCCATGAAGAGGTAGATCTCGGACAGCTCGATGCTGATCCGGCGGGCGTGCCGGTACGCGCCGATAGCCACGGTGGCCATCGTGGCCGCGTCCAGACCGTGACCCATGGCGTCGATCATGGCGAGGTGGAACGCGTCCCCGTTCAAGGCGTAGTCGAAGCTGTCCCCCGCCACGTCGTAGGCGGGCTCCAGAACGCCGGCGACGTCGACGCGCGGCGTCACCATCGTCAGCGGTGGCAGCAGCGACCACTGGATCTCGGCGGCGACGCTCATCGGTTCGCTGCGACGGGTCCGGAAGAAGAGGTCGGTGTGGCCGTTCTTGGTCTGCATCATGTCGGCGATCAGGCCGGCGATCCTGCGCAGCAGGCGGCGGTCGTCGTCATCGACGGCGTCCAATGTGACGGCCAGAACGCCCGCCTGGTCGCCCCCGTCCAGCAACGGCAGCAGGACCCGTACGCCGTCGGCCAGCACGAGTTCGACCGGGCGCGAGGTGAGGAAACACCGGCCGGCCTCGGATTCGTCAATGACTTGCGGCTCGCCGCCCGCCAGCCCTTCGCCCGGCAGGGGGACCAGTCTCTGCTGCCCGTAGTCCTGGAGCAGGATCTGCGGATCCCGTCCCCCCAGCCGCGCCACCGTGTCGGCGAACACCGGCCCGACCCGATGCGGCGGCAGCTCGTGGGCCCGGTCCAGGAGCCCGCCCAGCAGCCCCTCCCCGAAGCTCTCCGAGCGATCAGGATCACCGGCCGATCGGACTGTCATCCCGCTCCCTCCCACAGGGCGACGGACGGGCTGCGCAGCGCTTTTTTACGCTGCTGCCCGGCGGGCACGGAGTGAGGCCCGTTACCGGTGATCTTGCCACCAGGATGCGCCTCGACGGCAGGGCACGCCACACGGGTGCCATCGAAGGTCACCTCTGCACACTGTCGCCCGGGCAGGGCATCTCGGCGTACCGACTTGATCGAGCCGACGGCCGTCGCGTGAGTTCACGCGAACGGGCGGGTTCGGTGATCGCCGCTGTCGTCGCGGCGCGCATAGGGGAGGGTTTGGACGGGCACTGCGGGCCACCTTCCACTCGGTGGACCGGACTCAGGGCGATGCCTGCAGCGATTCGAGATACTCCTCACCCTGCTGCGTGATCCTCATGGCGCTGTCGCTCATCGAGCGGTTGGCATATCCGAGGCGACGTAGGCCGGTGAAATGGCCATTCATATCTCGTGTTGGTATGGCGTCGCCCAACTTGTCCGCGAGCCATGCCGCTTCTGCCCCTTGCAGGCCCTCGATGCCGAGATCCTTGGCCAGCTTAAGTACCCAGAGGAGCTTGTCGCGCTTCAGCCTCACTCGGTGATATGGAACGATCCCGTCGATCGTCGAGGGGATGTCATCCAGATCCGCAAACGCATCCGGAACTGGCACGGAGCGCGGTTTTCTTCGCCCGCTTCCTCGTGCGGTGGGAACCGAAGTGCCCCGCTTACCCCCACGCTTGCTCCGAACGTCACTGAATCCCGTTTCCAGGATGTCCTTTGCGGCTTCCGATACGTAGTGGTCACCCTTGACCTCCCCCTCGTGGATCCAGCCGGCCCGAACGGCCTTATCGAATTCTCGGGAGAAGTGTGTTGGGATGCGATCGCGCGATCGCTGGAATAGTCGCCGAATATCACTCTGTGTGAATGTTTCGCGGTCCTCTTCTTGTAGCAGGTAGGCGGCAAACGTCGTGATCTTCTCTGGATAGGTCTTCGCGCCAGAGAGTTCCAGTGCTTGGCGTGGGCTCTCGACGAGGCGTGTTCGACGAGTCTTTTCGGGTGCTGGGGACTCGATGGCCTCCTCTTCCGCTCTTGGGGCGGAAGAGGGGGGAAGAGCGAGCGGCTCGTGGCTGAGACTCGGAGGATCGAGCCCCAGTGGCGCCTGAAGCATGCCGATCACTTGGGCGGCTTGGGCAACGCTGATGTCCTGCTCGAAGGTGATTCGACCGCTAAGCGCCAAGTGGACGTCTTGGTTCATAGCGTTCATGTAAGAACAGTACCTCTCTAACCGATATGGCGGTATCCCGCCGCGAGCGAAACCCTCGTGGCTCTCGGCTGCCCTGGAATCCCCGGTTGGGACTCCAGGGCGCTGATGCCGCCCCTTCAGGGAGCGCGATAGAGCGCGATCTACCGCCCGCAAGCCGTCTAGTGCCGAAAGGTGACGCGTCGATGGAATGACGTGACCAGGAAATTACGGTTTGTGACTCTGTGTGTCTGAGCCGGAAACTCGGGAGTGGGCGCAAGGTCGGCCAAGTTCGGCACAGTGTTACGCGGGAAATTTTGATTGGGGGCTGCCGCGCACTGCAGTATTCGATCTTCGATAAGAGGCCGGTCGTAATGCCGCACGCTCCACCAGACATGGCGACGTCTCGCCTGACGGCTCTCGCGAGGGCTAGGCGGAGCTGGTTGAGGCTGGGTGCTCCGTCAGGGCCGGTGGGGTGCGGTAGATCCGGTAGCTGAGCGACGGCGGGGCCCGACTGAAAGCCCCAGCCAGAACGCCAAGTACAGCCCTCTCATGCGGCCTTGGCACGCCGGGCTTCACAAGCCTGAGGCCCAGGCCGAGCAACTACGGGCCCAACTGGCGCATCGTGATCGACTGGAGGGTGTCTGGCAGCCACCCGGGCGGACGTAGGGCAGGGTCGGAGGACATGAGATTCGACCTCGTGAGGGGTTGCCCCCAACACGCTTTCCACCCGATGCGGGGAGCCGCTTCCCGGAGTCGGCTCCCAAACGGCTCCCAAGGCGACCCCGGAAACCACTCAGGGGCCTGACCCGCTCTCGCGGATCAGGCCCCTGACCTGGTGTTTCAGCTGTCGGGGTGGCGGGATTTGAACCCACGACCTCTTCGTCCCGAACGAAGCGCGCTGCCAAGCTGCGCTACACCCCGATGTCGCTGCTCTGTTCTTCACGTCGCGGCGACATCGATTACTTTAGCCCACCCACGCCCGGAGACGAAATCCGGTTTTCGTGGGACGGCGCCGCAGGTCGGATGCGGTCCGGCCGGGTGTCGCCCGGGGGCGGCGCGTGGGAGGGGTACGTCTCAGTCGCGCGCCGTCAGCGTCAGCAGCGTCGCCTCCGGGGGGCAGGCGAAGCGCACCGGGGTGAAGCGGTTCGTGCCGCAGCCCGCCGAGACGTGGAGGAAGGAGGTGCGGCCCTCCACCGTGTGCGTCGAGAGGCCCTTCACCCGGTCCGTGTCCAGGTCGCAGTTGGTCACCAGCGCGCCGTAGAAGGGGACGCACAGCTGGCCGCCGTGGGTGTGGCCCGCCAGGATCAGGCCGTAGCCGTCCGCGGTGAAGGCGTCGAGGGTGCGCAGATACGGGGCGTGGACCACGCCCAGCGAGAAGTCCGCCGTCAGGTCGGGGCCGCCCGCCACCCGCTCGTACCGGTCCCGCTTGATGTGCGGGTCGTCCAGCCCGGTGAAGGCCAGCTCCAGGTCGGGCAGCTTCAGCCGGCCGCGGGTGTTGGTCAGGTTCACCCAGCCCGCGTCGTCGAAGGCGTCCCGCAGCCCCTCCCACGGGTTGTGCACCGCGCCCACCACCGGCGCGTTGCCGTTGAGACCGTGCCGCCCCTGGGCCTTCTCCAGCAGATAGCGGGCGGGGTTGCGCAGCTGCGGCCCGTAGTAGTCGTTGGAGCCGAAGACGTACACGCCCGGGAAGTCCATCAGCGGGCCGAGCGCGTCCAGGACCTCCGGGACCGCGTCCGTGTCCGAGAGGTTGTCGCCCGTGTTGACCACGAAGTCCGGGCGCAGCCCCGCGAGGGACTGCAGCCACTTCCGCTTCTTGCGCTGGCCGCACACCATGTGGATGTCGGAGACCTGAAGGACCCGCAGATCCCGCATTCCGCGCGGGAGTACGGGGATCGTCACACGGCGCAGGCGGAACGAGCGGGCCTCGAAGCCCGCCGCGTAGACCAGTCCGGCCGCCGCCGTCGCCGTAAGACCTGCCGTGACCTTGAGGGGGATCCCGTACCGTGCGCGCATCCCCCCATCGTCGCAGACCCGATGGAGGGAAATGCGCGGGCGGGCAGGGTGGGGCACCTGACACACTTGGGGCATGACCACGCTCAAGGCCAAGCTTCAGGACGACCTCAACGCCGCCATCAAGGAGCGCGACGAGCTGCGCTCCTCGACGCTGCGGCTCACCCTCACCGCGATCACCAAGGAGGAGGTCTCGGGCACGACCAAGCGCGAGCTCTCCGACGACGAGGTGCAGAAGGTGATCGCCAAGGAGGCGAAGAAGCGCCGTGAGGCCGCGGAGGCCTTCGCCCAGGGTGGTCGCGCCGAGTCCGCCGAGCGGGAGAAGGCGGAGGGTGTCATCCTCGACGCGTACCTGCCGAAGCAGCTCGGCGACGACGAGCTGGAGCAGATCGTCGCGGCGGCCGTCGCCGAGGCCAAGGCCGCCGGCGCCGAGGGGCCGCGGGCCATGGGTGCCGTCATGAAGATCGTGAACCCGAAGGTGGCCGGGCAGGCCGAGGGCGGCCGGGTCGCCGCCGTCGTGAAGAAGCTCCTGGCGGGCTGAGACCCGCGAATGTTCGTGGGCCGGTAAGCGGGAGCGCTCGCCTGCTGAGCAGGCGCTCCCAGGCCGGTTCCCGGGAACGCTCGCCGGCTGAGCCGACGCTCGCCGGCCGTGAAGAGTTCCTCGCCGGCTGAGTCCCGTGAAACGACCGAGGGCGCCTCTCCCAGGAGAGGCGCCCTCGCTCATGTCCGCGTCCTAGCGGCCGTTGCCGCCGTTGTTGCCGCCGCGGCCGTTTCCGCCGCCGATCAGGTCCGGCGGGATCGTGATGTCCGGGAACGGGTCCTCGTCATCGCCCCGGCCCGGCCTGTTGTCGTCGCGGGGCTTGCCCTTGTCCTTGTCCTTCTCCTTGTCCTCCGGCTTCTCGCCGCGAGGCACGGCGATCGGCGCGAAGGACGGCGTCTCGGAGGCGGTCAGCGCCCCGGTCATCGCGATCTTCCAGATCGGACCGGGGAGGCAGCCACCGCAGACCTTGTCGTACGTCACGCCGCCGATGACGATGTTGTACATCGACTGCTTCTCGCCGACGTCGTCACCGACCCACACCGCCGTGGACAGGTTGGGGGTGTACCCGACGAACCAGGCGTCCTTGCGGTCGTTCGTCGTACCCGTCTTGCCGGCGTTGTCGCGGTCGCTCAGACCCGCCCTCGTACCGGTGCCGTCCTCGACGACGCCCTTCAGCATCTGGTTGATGGTGTCCGCGGTGCGCTCGCTCATCGCCCGCGAGCACTCCGTCTGAGGCACCTTCAGCCGCTCGCCGTTGGCCGTCTTGATCGACTCGATGGCGACCGGGGTGCAGTACGTGCCGCGGTTGGCGAAGGTGGCGTACACGGCCGCCATGTCGAGCGGGGTGGACTCCTGGCCGCCGAGGGTGATCGAGGGCAGCTCCTGGAGCTTCTTGCCCAGCTCCTTCTCGTACCCCATCTTCTTCGCCATCTCGACCGTCTCGCACAGCCCGGTCATCTGCTCCAGGTGGGCGAAGTAGGTGTTGATGGACTTGCCGAGCGCGCTCGTCATGTCCCAGGTGCCGGCCTCGGACTTCATCTCGTTCTGCAGGTCCCAGTTGCCACCGCCGGACGGGCCGCCCGCGCAGGTGTTGTAGGAGGCCATCGGAAGCGAGATCTTCCACGGCGTGGAGAAGGACTGCGCCGGGCTCAGCCCCTTCTCCAGGGCCGCCGCGGCGGTGATCGGCTTGAATGTCGAACCGACCTGGAAGCCGTACGTCGTGCCGCCCATCTTCTTGCCGACGGCGAGGTTGAGCGTGGTCTGGTGCTGCTTCTGGTCCAGGCCGTACGGGCGGGACTGGCCCATCGAGAGGATCTTGCCGGTGCCCGGCTGGACCTGGACCACCGAGGCGGCGACCTTGTCGTCCACGTTGATCTTCGCGACGGCCGCCTCGTTGGCCGCCTCCTGCGCGCGCGGGTCGAGCGTGGTCCGGACGGTGAGGCCGCCCAGGTTCCACAGCTTCTGCCGCTCCTCGACCGTCTTGCCGAAGACCGGGTCGTTGAGGATCGTCTTGCGGACGTAGTCGCAGAAGAAGCCGGCGCCGTCGACGGCGGTGATGCAGCCGTTCTTCGGGGCCTTCACCTTCAGCTTGATCGGCGCCGCCTTCGCCCGGTCCGCCTCCGCCTGGCTGATGTCCTTCACGTCGGCCATCCGCTGCAGCACCGTGTTGCGGCGCTTGGTGGCTTCCTGGAGGTCGTTGACCGGGTCGTAGCGGCTCGGCGACTGGACGAGGCCGGCCATCATGGCGGCCTCCTCCAACTTCAGGTCGGCGGCGGGCTTGGAGAAGTAGCGCTGGGCCGCTGCCTCGATGCCGTACGCCTGCTGGCCGAAGAAGGTGATGTTCAGGTAGTTCTCGAGGATCTTCTTCTTCCCCAGCTCCTCCTCGACCTGGATCGCGTACTTGAGTTCGCGGACCTTACGGCCGATGGTCTGCTGGGTGGCCGCGGCGACCTTCTCGGGGTCGTCACCGGCCTCCTCGACGAAGACGTTCTTCACATACTGCTGAGTGAGCGTCGACGCGCCCTGCGCCACGCCGCCCGACTGGGCGTTGCGGTTGATCGCGCGCAGCACGCCCTTGAGGTCGATCGCTCCGTGCTCGTAGAAGCGGGAGTCCTCGATCGCGACGATCGCCTTCTGCATGTACGGGGAGATCTTCTCCAGCGGCACGACCTTCCGGTCGCGCGAGTACACGGTGGCGAGGTGGCCGCCCTCGGAGTCGAGGATCGTGGTGCGCTGACTCAGCGGCGGCGTCTTCAGGTTGGACGGGATTTCGTCGAATCCCTCGACCGTGCCCTTGGCCGCCAGTCCGAGTGCTCCGGCCGCGGGCAGGGCGATGCCTGCCAGCACGGCTCCGGAGAGCACACTGACACCGAGGAACTTGGCGGCCTGCTGGGTCCCGGTCAGACCTCCGCCCGAGCGCTTCTTTGCCATGGGGGCAGCCTAATCCGTAGTGATGAGCGTTCCGCAGGAGCAGGGGCCTCTCGGAGCGTTCGAGTACCAGACCGTGACATCCGGAGGCGGCCGGGGCGCCGGATTGCCTGGTGAGCCGGTGGCCCCGCAGGCCGGCGGCAGCCGGTCATTCGCCCATGGGACCCGAAGTGCGGACGGTCGTCGCCGACGAATTCGAACCCCGTCTTTGCCACCGACCCCGGACCGGACGCCGACGAGTGGCACCGGAGGCTCTTCCGCCGCGTCATGAACGAAGGGCTCGTCCCGCAGACGTGACGGCACGGCAACGTGAGGCGGCTACGTTCTCATTCGCCGGACACACGTGTATGCCTTGGCCTAAGCTGCTCTCAACTGTCACAGCAGTGTGGTTCTGCATCAAGACCCGGGCGTGACATCGGCACGAAATCCCTTGAACCCGAAGCCTGGGAAGTCATGCCCGATTCCGCCCCATGCGTCACTCGACGCCCCAAGTGGCCCTGCCACGGTCGGGCGAACTGCCCCGGTTCGCCGGATTCGACACGCATGTCCACCGGTCACTCCCCTGGGTGATCTGCCGCGTACGCATAGTCCGTTCGGGCCATTCAAGATTGGGCCCGAAGGGGGTGTTGCGCTGTGCCCACCTTCCGTAACGTCACCAACTGGCAGCGGTGAATATGCCGCTACCGCCGTGGGGGAGCCTCGATTCGGGAGAGGACGGCGCCGGTATGGGCTGGGTAGCTGACTGGAGTGCGCAGGCGGCCTGCCGCACTACCGATCCGGATGAACTTTTCGTTCAAGGAGCGGCACAGAACAGGGCGAAGGCAGTGTGCACCGGATGTCCGGTGCGGACCGAGTGCCTGGCCGATGCACTGGACAACCGTGTGGAGTTCGGCGTGTGGGGCGGGATGACGGAGCGCGAGCGCCGTGCCCTGCTGCGCCGGCGGCCGACCGTCACCTCGTGGCGGCGACTGCTCGAGACCGCACGCACGGAGTACGAGCGGGGAGCGGGCCTGCTCCCCGTGGCGATCGAGGACGACGCGACGTACGAGGCGTATGCGGCGGTGGGCTAGCCCCACGCCTTACCGGCTCGTGACGTTCGAGACGTACGCGGGCGTACGACACGTTCGAGACGTGCGCAGCTCTGAAGGCGTACGGCGCGTTCGACACGTACGCAGCGTTCGCAGATGTACGAGGCTTGCGCGGCGGTGGGTCATGCCCCTGCCGGCGTTCGCACAGCTCAGGCCGACGGCATCCGTCCGGCCGTGAGTCGATCACCGATGGCCCGAAGCCCTGCGAGATCGTGTACGTCGCCGGGCAGGGCGGCCACTTCGGCCACAGCCACCTCGGGGTGGAGCGCCGTGAAGCGGTCGCGCGTGCGCTGTTCGCGCGCGAGCACCTGCATCCGCTCGGCATGGAGACGGAGCAGTCCTGCGGTCAGCTGCTGAATGTCGTGCGTGGCGTCGTCGGCTGTGGGGGCAGCCTCGTCGTGCGACGTGCGTGCGGCGGCGGTGACGGTGGCGGCGCTGGCGGTGTCCGACAGCTCGGGGGGTGTGGCACGGGAGCCACGAACACCAGTCTTCCCGGCCACCTGATCGACAATGCGTCCCTCGTCAAGATTTTCCGCGGCGGCCCGCGCCCGCTCGGCCGACAGCTGGGCGGCGCCGCTGCCGTGGACGCGATTGAGGACGAGACCGGCCAGGGGCATCTCCTCGGCGGCGAGCCGTTCCACGAAGTACGCGGCCTCGCGCAGCGCGTCCCGCTCCGGCGTGGCCACCACGAGGAACGCCGTGCCCGGGGCCTGGAGCAGCTTGTACGTCGCGTCCGCCCGGGTCCGGAAGCCGCCGAACATCGTGTCCATCGCGGCCACGAAGGTCTGAACGTCCTTCAGGAACTGCCCTCCCAGCAGCTTCCCCAGCGTGCCCGTCATCATCGACATGCCGACGTTGAGAAACTTCATCCCGGCCCGGCCGCCCATCTTCGCCGGGGCCATCAGCAGCTTGATGAACTTCCCGTCCAGGAAGGACCCGAGCCGTTTCGGAGCGTCCAGGAAGTCCAGCGCCGAACGCGACGGGGGAGTGTCGACCACGATCAGGTCCCACTCGTCACGGGCCCGCAGCTGCCCGAGCTTCTCCATCGCCATGTACTCCTGCGTGCCGGCGAAACCGGCCGACAGGGACTGGTAGAACGGGTTCTCCAGGATCGCCCGGGCCCGCTCGGCGTCCGCGTGCGCCTCGACGATCTCGTCGAAGGTCCGCTTCATGTCGAGCATCATCGCGTGCAGTTCTCCGCCGTCGGAGCCCTTGATGCCGTCGACCTTGCGGGGGATGTTGTCGAGCGAGTCGATCCCCATCGACTGGGCCAGCCGGCGGGCCGGGTCGATCGTCAGCACGACGACCTTGCGGCCCCGCTCGGCCGCCCGTACGCCGAGCGCCGCCGCGGTCGTCGTCTTGCCGACCCCGCCCGCGCCGCAGCAGACGACGATCCGCGTGCCCAGGTCGTCGATGAGCGGATCCAGGTGCAGGACGGGGGCGGAGTCGAGCCCGTTCACGGCGGGCACGGAGTCGAGACCGTGCACCGCGGCAGCCTTCTCCGTCACACGCCCACCCCTTGCTTCCGTAGGTCCTTCGCCAGCCGGTACAGGCCCGCGATGTCCGCCCCGTCCCCGAGGAAGGGCAGTTCGTACGTCGGTACGCCGAGGCCGGCCAGCACCGCACGCTGCTCGCGCTCCAGCTCCACCCGCTGGGCGTGCTCGCCCGCCTGCTCCAGGAGCGGCTCGACCAGCTTCGTACCGCCGGAGATCCCCGCGGCCGCCAGGGTCTTCGCGACCGCGTCCCGGTGGTCGCCGGAGGCGGCCCGTACCGCCGCCTCGTCGAGGACGTGCGGACGGACCATGTTCACGATGATCTCGCCCACCGGAAGGTCGGCCCCGCGCAGCTCCGCGACGCCGTCCGCGGTCTCCTGGACCGGCATCTCCTCCAGCAGCGTCACCAGATGCACCGCCGTCTCGGGGGACTTGAGCACCCGCATCACGGCCTGCGCCTGATTGTGTATCGGGCCGATCCGCGCCAGCCCCGCCACCTCGTCGTTCACGTTGAGGAAGCGGGTGATCCGGCCGGTCGGGGGTGCGTCCATGACGACGTGGTCGTAGGTGTAGCCGCCGTGCTTCTCGCGCCGGCGGACCGCCTCGCACGCCTTGCCGGTCAGCAGTACGTCCCGCACGCCCGGCGCTATCGTCGTCGCGAAGTCGATCGCGCCGAGCTTCTTCAGGGCCCGGCCCGCGCTGCCCAGCTTGTAGAACATCTGGAGGTAGTCGAGGAGCGCGCGCTCGGCGTCGATGGCCAGCGCGAACACCTCGCCGCCGCCCGGCGCGACGGCGATCTTGCGCTCCTCGTACGGAAGGGCTTCCGTCTCGAAGAGCTGTGCGATGCCCTGTCTGCCTTCGACCTCGACGAGGAGGGTCCGCTTGCCCTCCGTCGCGAGGGCGAGCGCGAGGGCGGCGGCGACCGTCGTCTTACCGGTACCACCCTTGCCGCTGACGACCTGGAGCCTGCTCACGTCTTCGAGCCTAACCACTGGCAGGCCCGCCTAAGCAGGAGGCTACCTGTGGCAGCGGATACAGTCGGCTCCATGACCAAGTGGGAATACGCGACCGTGCCCCTTCTCGTGCACGCGACGAAGCAGATTCTGGACACCTGGGGCGAGGACGGGTGGGAGCTCGTCCAGGTCGTTCCCGGCCCGAACAACCCCGAGCAGCTCGTGGCCTACCTGAAGCGGGAGAAGTCCTGATGAGCGGCGCCGTCGAGGCGAAGCTCGCCGAGCTGGGCCTGACGCTGCCGGAGGTCGTGCCCCCGCTGGCCGCCTACCAGCCGGCCGTGCAGTCGGGGGTGTACGTCTACACCTCGGGCCAGCTCCCGATCGTGGAGGGCAAGCTCCAGCTGGCCGGCAAGGTCGGCGGTGAGGTCACCGCCGAGGAGGCCAAGAAGCTCGCGGCCACCTGCGCCCTGAACGCGCTCGCGGCCGTGAAGTCGGTCGCCGGTGACCTGGACCGGATCAAGCGGGTCGTGAAGGTCGTCGGCTTCGTCGCCTCGGCCTCCGACTTCACCGGTCAGCCGGGCGTCATCAACGGCGCCAGCGAGCTGCTGGGCGCCGTCCTCGGTGACAAGGGAGTGCACGCGCGCAGCGCGGTGGGTGTCGCGGTGCTGCCGCTGGACGCCCCGGTCGAGGTCGAGGTCCAGGTGGAGCTCGTCCAGGCCTGACCGCCCGTGTGTTCGTCAAGAGCCGGTTCCCCCGCCCAGGGGGAATCGGCTCTCGTGCGTTCGGGTAGTTGCGCATACCATCCGGCCATGTCGAATGGTCAGTGGTACCCACCGGAATGGCCCGACCGCATCCGCGCCCTGGCGGCGGGCGAGCTCACGCCCCCGGCCCCGAGGCGGGCGGCGACCGTCCTGCTGCTGCGCGACGCCGCCGACGGTCCGCACGTCCACATGCTGCGGCGGCGCACCTCCATGGCCTTCGCGGGCGGTGCGTACGCCTATCCGGGCGGCGGCGTCGATCCGCGTGACGAGCACCCGGTGCGCTGGGCCGGACCCTCCCTGGAGAGCTGGGCCGAGCGCCTCGGCGTCACGGGCACGGAAGAGGCGCAGGCGATCGTCTGCGCGGCCGTGCGCGAGACCTTCGAGGAGGCGGGCGTGCTGCTCGCCGGCGGGACCGCCGACTCCGTGGTCGACGACACGACCGGTGAGGACTGGGAGAAGGACCGCGAGGCGCTGGTCGCCCGTGAGCTGTCGTTCGCGGACTTCCTCGACCGGCGCGGGCTGGTGCTGCGCTCGGACCTGCTCGGTGCGTGGGCGCGGTGGATCACGCCGGAGTTCGAGTCCCGGCGGTACGACACCTGGTTCTTCGCGGCCGTCCTTCCGACCGGTCAGCGCACCCGTGACGTCTCGACCGAGGCGGACCGCACGGTCTGGATCCGCCCGGCAGATGCCGCGGCCGGCTACGACCGGGGCGAGCTGACGATGATGCCGCCGACGATCTCGACCCTGCGGGGCCTGGAACGCTTCGGTACGGCCGCCGAGGCGCTGGCCGCGGCCCAGGACCAGGATCTGACTCCCGTACTCGCGCAGGCGCGGCTGGAGGGCGACAAGCTGATTCTGAGCTGGCCGGGCCACGACGAGTTCACCAAGCACATCCCGACGGGCGCGCGTCCTGACGCGTCTCCCGCAACGGACGCGGACCGGGACGCCGGCGCTCCGGGCGAAGGAGGTGCGCGATGAGTGACGCCGCCGCGCTGCCCGGGCAGCCCCGTGGCGGGGTCCTTTCCGGCCCCGCGACCGCCCGCGCCGTCAACGTCCTCGCGCCGAATCCGTCCGCGATGACCCTTGACGGCACCAACACCTGGATCGTCTCCGAGCCGGACTCCGACCTCGCCGTCGTCGTCGACCCGGGGCCGCTCGACGACGGTCACCTCACGCAGGTGATCGAGACCGCGACGAAGCTCGGCAAGCGGGTCGCGCTCACGCTGCTGACGCACGGTCACCCCGACCACGCCGAGGGCGCGAGCCGGTTCGCCGAGCTGACGGGGACGCATGTGCGGGCCCTGGACCCGGCTCTGCGCCTCGGCGACGAGGGGCTCACCGCCGGGGACGTCATCACGGTCGGCGGGCTGGAGATGCGGATCGTACCGACCCCGGGGCACACCGCGGACTCGCTCTCCTTCCATCTCCCCGCCGACCGGGCCGTCCTGACGGGCGACACGATCCTCGGGCGCGGCACGACGATCGTCGCCCACCCCGACGGGCGGCTCGGCGACTATCTGGACTCGCTGCGCCGGCTGCGCTCGCTCACGGTCGACGACGGGGTCCACACGGTGCTGCCGGGCCACGGGCCCGTCCTGGAGGACGCACAGGGCGCGGTGGAGTTCTACCTCGCGCACCGCGCCAACCGGCTCGCCCAGGTGGAGACGGCGGTCGAGAGCGGCCACCGGACCCCCTCGGAGGTCGTCGCCCATGTGTACGCGGACGTGGACCGCTCGCTCTGGCCGGCCGCCGAACTGTCCGTACGGGCTCAGCTGGAGTACCTGCGGGAGCACGGCCTGATCTGACCCCCACCCTCGAGGGCTCGCGGTTCGTGACTTACGCTCCGCTTACTTCGCCTGCAACCGACCGTAGTCCTCGGGGGGAACGCCCATGTTCGTCATAGCCATCCTGCTGCTCCTCGCAGCAGTGGTGCTCTTCTTCGTCGCCCGCTCCAACGACTCGAAGGGTCTGAAGCTCGGCGCGCTCGGCGCGGTCATCGCGGGTGCCTTCTCGCTGGTCGCCAGCATGACGTACGTGGTCAGCGCGTACGAGGTCGGCGTCCCGGTCGCGTTCGGCAAGGTGGGCGAGCCGATGACCTCGGGCATGCACGTCAAGTCGCCGTTCACCGACGTCACGACCTTCTCCACCCGCCCGGTCGACCTCAACCTCTCCGACAAGGACGTGGTCGAGGTCCGCTCCTCGCAGGGCGGCGTGATGGAGGTCGAGGTGACCGTGAAGTGGGCGGTCACGCCGGCCAAGTCGGTCGAGCTGTACCGGCTCGCGGGCAGCGAGGAGTCCATCCAGCAGCGTCTGGTCTACCCGGACAGCCGGGAGATCGTCCGTAACGTCTTCGCCCGTTACACGAGCGAGCAGGGCTACGCCACGGACCGCGAGAAGATCAACGCCGAGATCGGCACGCTCATCAAGGAGCGCCTGGCCCCGCGCGGGATCGACGTGACGACCGTCAACCTGCGCAACGTGAAGCCTTCGAAGGCTCTGCAGGACCAGATCGACCGCAAGATCCAGCAGCAGCAGGCGACCGAGCGCGCCACCGAGGCGTCCCGTACGGCCAAGGCCGAGGCCGACCGGCGCCGTATCGAGGCCGAGGGCATCGCCCGCGCCAACAAGATCCTCAACGATTCGCTGACCGACAAGGTCCTGATGAACCAGTGCATCGACGCGTACAAGGAGGCCGCGGCGAAGAACCCGGTGTACGCGGTTCCGTGCGGCGTCGCGGGCGGCAACCCGCTGATCGTCGACGGCACGAAGCGGTAGTACTGCCGCAGTCGACGTACGAGGAAGGCCGCCCGGTCCACGAC
>NZ_JBHJTL010000139.1:0-14269 GCF_042264065.1 Streptomyces sp. NPDC056222
CCCTTGCGCATGAGAGGCCCGGCGTGACGCGCGTCACATGACATTTCCGTCCGTCGCCTACAACCAATCCCCGTGGCCACAGGTCATGTATGCAGCACCACCCAGAAGCTGGAGAGGCGCTGCACTCGGAGGGGGGTGCAGCGCCTCTTCCATGTCCTGCTTCTGTCGCTACGACTTCTTCGGCGGGACGGCCGGCATTCCCAGGAACGGCAGCTTCAGCGCGCCGAAGGCATCCGCCGGGACCGCCGGGGCCTTCGGGGCGACCGCCGTCAGCCGCGCGTACACCTCTCCCTGAGCCGGCCGCGGGTCCTCCTCGCCCTTGTTCGGCCAGAAGGACATCGCACGCTCCGCCTGGGCCGTGATCGTCAGCGAAGGGTTGACCCCGAGGTTGGCCGAGACGGCCGCTCCGTCGACGACCGAGATGCCCGGGTGCCCGAAGAGCCGGTGGTAGGGGTCGATGACACCGGACTCGGCGTCGGCGCCGATGGGGCAGCCGCCCAGGAAGTGCGCGGTGAGCGGGGTGCCCATCAGCTCGCCGATGTTGGAGCCCGCGAAGCCGTTGATCTCCTCGGCGAGCAGGGAGGCCGCCCGGGTCGCCTCCGGGATCTGGTTCGGGTTGGGCGCGCCGTGGCCCTGGCGGGCCGTGAGGAGACCCTTGCCGAGGCCGCCGGGCTTGCGGAAGGTCGTCAGGGAGTTGTCGAGGGACTGCATGACGAGACCGATGATGGTCCGCTCCGACCAGCGACGGTTGGAGAGGGCCCGCATCGCGAGCGTGGGGTGCTTCACCATCTGGAGGAGCCAGTTCCGTACCCGGTGCGCACCGTAGGGCACCTGGAGGATCGTCATGCCGCCCATGGCGTTGGAGCCCTTGCCGTAGCGGACCGGTTCGATGTGGGTGTTCTCGTCCGGGTGGATCGAGGAGGTGATCGCGACTCCGCGCGTGAAGTCGGCCTTCTCCGCGCCGTGCTTCTTGCGGTAGCGCCGGTCGGTGGTCTGCGCGCCGACCAGCGCCTCGGAGTTGGTACGCGTCAGATCGCCCAGCCGGCCCGAGATCCGGGGCAGGAGCCCGGTGTCCTTCATCCGGTGCAGCAGTGTCTGCGTGCCGTACGTGCCGGCCGCGACGACGACCCGGTGGGCCGTGAAGGTCCGGCCCTTCCCCTTCTTCTTGTCGTCGGTGGGCAGGGTCTTGACGGCGAAGCCGCCCCGCGAGTCCTCGGTGAGGGCGACGACCGAGGTCATGGGGTGGACGACGGCGCCCGCCTTCTCGGCGAGATAGAGGTAGTTCTCGTTGAGGGTGTTCTTGGCCCCGTGACGGCAGCCCGTCATGCACTCGCCGCACTCGGTGCACGCCTTGCGCGACGGCCCCACACCGCCGAAGTACGGGTCGGCGACCTCGGTGCCGGGCTTGGCCTTCGCCGTGCCGTCGGCATCGTCGCCGTCACCGAAGAAGACGCCGACCGGTGCCATGTGGAAGGTGTCGCCGATCCCCATGGCCTGCGCGGTGGCCTTCAGATGGACGTCCGAGGGGGTCGTCGTCGGGTTGATCCGGACGCCCAGCATCCGCTTGGCCTGGTCGTAGTAGGGCGCCAGCTCCTCCTGCCAGTCCGTGATGTTCTTCCACTGCGGGTCGTTGAAGAACGGCGCGGGCGGTACGTAGAGGGTGTTGGCGTAGTTGAGCGAGCCGCCGCCCACGCCGGCTCCCGCCAGCACCATGACGTTGCCGAGCAGGTGGATGCGCTGGATGCCGTACAGACCGAGGGCCGGGGCCCAGAGAAAGTTCTTCAGGTCCCAGGAGTTCTTCGGCAGATCGGCCCGCCTGAAACGACGGCCCGCCTCCAGGACGCCGACCCGGTAGCCCTTCTCCGTGAGACGCAGGGCCGTGACCGAGCCGCCGAAGCCGGAGCCGACGACGATGACGTCGTAGTCGTACGTCTCGTCCTCTTCCTGCTCCCGATTTCGGGAAGGGGGTACCGCGGTCATGGCTCTCCTCGTACGAAAAGGTGCGGAATCGGGCAGTGCTGTCAGCGCAGGCGCAGGGCCTTCATCGCCTTCAGGGACAGGCTCATGAACGCGGCGTACTTCTCGTCGTCCATCCCGAAGGAGGGTGCGAGCGGGATCAGCCGCTGCTGGGCCACGGTCTGGGCCTCGGTGAACTTGAGGATGCCCTCCGAGCCGTGGCGCCTGCCGAGCCCGGAGTCCTTCATCCCGCCCATCGGCGCCTGGACGCTGCCGTAGGCGGGCGCGTAGCCCTCGTTGATGTTGACGGTGCCGGTGCGCAGCCGGGCGGCGACGGCGTGGCCGCGTCGCGAGTCCTTCGTCCAGACCGAGGAGTTGAGGCCGTACGGAGTGCCGTTGGCCAGCTCGACGACCTCGTCCTCGTCCTTGAAGCGGTATATGGAGACGACGGGGCCGAAGGTCTCCTCGGTGCAGACGGCCATCGGGGCCTCGACGCCGTCGAGGATGGTCGGCTCGTAGAAGAGCGGGCCGATGTCGGGGCGGGCGACACCGCCGGCGACCAGCTTGGCGCCCTTGGCGACGGCCTCCTCGACGTGCTTGGTGACCGTCTCCAGCTGCCGCTCGCCGACGAGCGAGCCCATGTCGGCGCCGTAGGAGAGGGAGTTGCCGAGGCGCATCGCCTTGGTGCGGGCGGCGAAGCGGGCGACGAAGTCGTCGGCGACCGACTCGTGGACGTACAGGCGCTCGATGGAGATGCAGAGCTGTCCGGCGGAGGAGAAGCAGGCGCGGACGGCGCCGGCGGCCGCCTTCTCGATGTCGGCGTCCTTGAGGACCAGCATGGCGTTCTTGCCGCCGAGCTCCAGGGTCACGCCGACGAGCCGGGCCGCGGCGCCCTGGGCGACCTCGCGGCCGGTGCGGGTGGAGCCGGTGAAGGAGACGTAGTCGGCGTGCTTGACGACCTCGGGGCCGACGACCGGTCCCTCGCCGATGACGACCTGGAAGACCTCGGCGGGCAGCCCGGCCTCGATGAGCAGGTCACGGGCCCACAGGGCGGTCAGCGCCGTCTCGGTGTCCGGCTTCATCACGACCGCGTTGCCCGAGACGAAGGCGGGCAGCGCGTCGCCGACCGACAGCTCCAGGGGATAGTTCCAGGGCGCGATCTGGCCGACGACGCCGCGCGGCTGGCGCAGCTCGGTGACCTTGGTGAGGGTCGGTACGACACCGGTGTGGTGCTTGGGGCGCAGGTAGGAGGGGGCCTTGCGGCCGTAGTGGCGGGCGGCGACCGCGACGGCGAGGACCTCTTCGTGGGCGTGCAGACGGGCCTTGCCGGTCTCCAGCTGGATGAGGTCGAGGACCTCCGCCTGGCGTTCGAGGACCAGGTCGTGGAAGCGGAGCAGGACGGCGGCGCGGTCCTTGACGGGGGTCGCGGCCCAGGCGCCCTGGGCGGCGCGGGCGCGGGCGAACGCCTCGGCGACGTCCTCGGGGGTGGACTCGGGCAGCTCGGCCAGCTTCTCCCCGGTGAACGGGGTGTGGTTCGCGGTGCGGCCGGAGCCGGCGACTCCGCGGGTGAGCTGGGCGACCACCTCCGGCGTGACCACGTCGGCGGCGGTGCGGGCACCGGCCGGCGAGGGCGCGAGGGGGTTCGTGCCGGTGGCGGCGGGGGCCGGGGTGGTGAGTGCCTGCGTGTCCGTCATGAGGGCGAGAGTAGGCCGCATTCCGGTCTTTGGGTACCCGTCGGTAACGCGTTTTCACCGGGTGCGCACAATCGCGCCAGCGATCGCTGGCACATAAGCCCTGATCAGGGGCTTACGGCGGCCGGGAGGGCGATTTCGCGGATTTCCGGCCCGGTCAGTCGCCCGGTGCCCGCCAGTGCTGCAGGACGATGTCGAACTGTTCCCGGGTGGTCTCCCAGCTCGACTCCGGCGAGGCCATGTACAGGGCGTACTCGGTGCCGTCGTCCGTGAAGTACAGCTGGTCGATGGCGTGCCTCGGCCCCGGGAACTCCTGCTTCTCGTACCAGGTGAACTCCCACCGGGCGGAGCGGACCTGGTCGCGGTAGGTGTTCTGGTTCAGCTTGATCCGCTTGTACTGGAGCCGCTTCTTCAGCGTCTTCTCCAGATCCTGCACGTGCATGTACGGGTTCTCGAAGTCGGGCGTGCGGTCGACGCTGATCCGGATCCGGTGGCGTCCGTTGTCCGGCGTGTAGTCGATGCTGTCGCCTTCCGTCTGGCGCTTCCAGCCGTCGGGCACCGCCAGGCTGAAGCCCTTGGGGTCCTCGACACGGTGCCAGCCGGCCGGGAGGCCGTCCTTGTCCGGCTGCGCGGTGTGACCGGTGTCCCCGGCCTTGCCGCCTCCGCCGGAGTACTGCATGGCGGCGAAGACGGCTCCGCCGGCGACCACGCCGGCGAGAACGGCCGCCAGCACCGCCGAACGCCACCGACCGCGCCCCTTGGGCTCGGGCGCCCCGGGCCGGGGCACGAGGGTGGGCGGGGAGACGGGGGTGGCCGTGGGAGCGGGGGCGTCCTGCGCCGGGAGCTGAGCGGTCGCGGAGACCAGCTCCTGCGAGCCCACCCGCTGCGTCGGTACGTACGCCTGCGCGGCCTGGGGGGTACGGCCCTCCATGGCGTCGAGCAGCATCCGCTCGGCCTCGTCCGCACGCGGCCGGTCCGCCGGGTCCTTGCGGAGCAGCGCGACGATGACGGGGGCCAGCGCGCCGGCCTTGCCCGGGTGCGGCGGCTCCTCGGTCACCACGGCCTGCATGGTGCTGATGGGCGAGGTCCGCCGGAACGGCGAGGTCCCCTCCACCGCCGTGTACAGCGTCGCGCCCAGCGACCAGAGGTCGGAGGCCGGGCCGGGGTCCCCGCCCCGTACCCGCTCGGGCGCCAGATAGTCGATGGAGCCGACGAGTTCACCGGTCCGGGTGATCGTGGAGTCGCCCTCGATCGCGGCGATGCCGAAGTCGGTGAGCAGGACCCGGCCGTCGCGGGCCAGCAGGACGTTGCCGGGCTTGACGTCCCGGTGCAGGACGCCCGCGGCGTGCGCGGCGCGCAGGGCGCCGAGGACGTGCAGACCGACCCGGGCCGCCTCGCGGGGCTCGAGACTGCCGGCCTCCTTCGCGGCGTCCGCGAGCGAGGGTCCGTCGACGTACTGCATCACGATCCACGGCCGGTCGTCGTGCTCCAGCACGTCGTGCACGGTGACCACGCCCGGGTGCGTGATCCGGGCCGCGGCCCGGGCCTCCTTCTGCGTACGGGCATGGAGAACCAGCCGGTCGGCCTCGGCGACGAACCGACCCGCCGTCAACTCCTTGACCGCCACCACCCGGTGCAGCACCTCGTCGTGCGCCCGCCAGACCTTGCCCATGCCACCACGGCCGATGGTCTCGGCCAACCGGTAGCGACCGGCGAGCAGGAGCCCCGCCGCGGTGTCCGCACTCTGTGAATGTTCCACTGTCCCCCGCCTGTTCCTTCGGATTCCAGGTTACGGAGGGAGAGACGGGGTACGGAACATCGGGGCGGGCAAAGGAACAGCACTGTGACCAGGCCGACGGGGACCGGCGCTTTTCAGCCACGTTTGCGAGGGTCGTCCCACCCGGAATCGGGGCCTTCGGTGCGAGGTCAGCGCGTCGCCCGGTACGCCTTCACCGCCTGGTCGTAGATCTCCGACACCTTGTCCCGTTCGCTCTCCGGACCAATGACCTGCACCACGTGGTAGCGCCCTTCGTGGATCAGGGCGAGGTTGCGGACGAAGACATCGCGCCCGGTGGTGTCCTGCCAGGTGAACTGACCCACCGCCATGGCCTGCTGGCCGACATCGATCCTGCGCAGCCCCGAGGCGCTGGACCAGGAGGAGTCCCGCCACGGCTGGAGCTCGCGCTCCTTGGTGCGCTGGTACGCCATCGGGTCGGAGCCGTTGGCCTGCACGGTGTCCCGGCCGGGGACGACGATCAGGGTGAAATCGCCACCGGTGTAGCGAACTTGTCCGGCGTCGTTGATCGGGCTGCGACGCCAGTCCTTGGCGACACCGACCTGGAAGCCCTCCGGGTCCTTGCGCAGGGTGTACCCCGCGGCGAGGGCGGGTGTGCTCGGGTCGGCGGGCGGCGGGGTCGTCTTCGCGGCACTCGGCCCGGGGCTCTGAGTGGTGGGCGGGGCGGACGGGCCCGTGGACTGCAGTCCGGCGGGCCGGTTAGAGGGGCGGCCGGCGGGCTGTTCGCCCTCGGCGCCTTCCTTGGGCATGAACATCACGGCGTACGCGACCGCGCCGGCGAGCAGCAGGAAGACGAGGAGCAGGAGCGTACGCCCGAGGGAGCGCGGGGAACGGGCGCCACCGGTCGATCGCGGAGCGCGGGGGGCACGCGGTGCGCGCTGCGGGAGCTCCTCGTGGAAGTACTCCTGGCGGAAGTCGTGACGCTGCTCGGCACGACGAACTTCCCGGGGGTCGGGGCGGTGTTCCGCACGGCGGTCGGCGCGCACGCCTCGGGGCTCCTTGCCCTTCCGGTGGCGATGGCGGCCGCTTGCCGCTCCCCCGCGGCGCCTGCGCACCAGCTCACCGCGTCGGCGCACGACGGGCAGACGGGTCGCGTCCACGGCGGGCAGCGGCACGATCCCCAGGCCTGCCTCGGGCTCCGGGGCGGACCGCACGAGGGAGCGCAGCCAGCCGCTCAGCTCCTCGAAGTCGGGCCGCTCGGTGGGGTCCTGGCGCAGCAGGGACTCGACGACCGGGCGCAGCGGGCCGCACTCCTCCGCGAAGGCGGGGGGCTCGGCGCAGACGAGCTGGACGAGCTCGGCGGCGTTGTCCTCGGGGTACGGGGCGTGGCCCTGGACCGCGCGGTAGAGCAGCGCGCCGAGCGCCCAGAGGTCGGTGGCGGGGCCGATGGGCGGGGCGAGCCGCCAGTTCTCGTGGACCGGTCCCGCCTGTTCGGGCGCCCAGCGTTCGGTGACGGCGCCGACGACCGCGATCCGGGCCTGGCGGGCCCGCTCGCCCGCGAGGCGGGTGGCCGGGCCGCGGTAGACGCTCGCGGGACCGGTCGCCTCGGCGGCATCGCCCCAGCTTCCGGAGGCGGGTGCCGGTACGGGTACGGGCGGCTGGGGGGCGGGCGCGGGCGTGTAGCCGGCCGGGAGGGCGGGGAGCGCCGGGCCGGGAGTGGAGCCGCCGCCCGCGGGGACGGGGCCGGAGCTGTCCCGCGAGGCATGGGGGCCGTCGCTCCAGGATCCGGCGAGCAACGCGCGCGGCGGCCCGCCGCCTTCGGTCCCGTACCCCTTCCGGTACGGGGCCGGGTACTCGTCGTCGGTGTCGTCCTCGTCGTCCTCGTCCGCGGCCTGGGACCACCACTGCGGCTCCGGGCTCAGGCCCTGGGCGGGAGTCGTGGGAAGCGCGGGCGCCCCTTCGGGGTCGGGCTCCGTCTCGGGGGTCGGACGCTGGACCGGGACGGCCCCGGTGTCGCCGATCCGTGCCGCGGCGCGCGCCCCCGCCCGGTAGGCGGCGATGGCACCCGCACGGGCGGTCCGTACGTCCCCCGCGGCCGGTCCCGCTCCCGGAAGTTCGGGTCGCGAGCCCGCCTCGATCTCCGTACGTCCGCGTGCTTCGGGGACGACCGTGTCCGGCTCGGGTTCCGCCCCTGCAGAAGGCCCGACCGCGGGTCGATCCCCGTACGAGGGGCCGACCACGGGTCGCTCCTCGTAGGACGGGCCGACGGCGGGGCGCTCCTCGTACGGAGGCGCGTGACCGGCACCGGCCCCGCGCTCGGCCTCCTCGGCCGGCGGCACCGGTGCGTAACCGCACAGGGCCTCCTCGGCCGCACCGGCCGCCAGGCCGGTCAGCACCACGCGGCCGTCGTCGCAGACGAGCACGGTCCGGGCGGTGATGTTCCGGTGGGTCCAGCCGTGCGCGTGCAGGGCACGCAGGGCGGTCAGCACGTCGGAGCCGATCTCGGCCGCGCGGTACGGGCTGAGCGGGCGCTCGGCGAGCAGCGCCGCCAACGGCCTGGCCCCGACCAGTTCACTCACTATCCACAGCGAGCCGGCCTCCGCGAACACGTCGAAGACCTGGTCGAGGCGCGGGTGGTCGGGGATCTGCGCGGCGGCCTGCGCCGCCTCGACGGCGCGCCGCACCGCGGGGTCGGCCGGCCTGCGCGTCGCCCCGCCGTGGTCGCGGTCCGGCCGGTAGCCGGAGCCGTCCGCGTCCAGGAACTCGGCGTCGACCACCTCGGGCAACGGCACCTGCCGTACGCGGACTTCCTGCCCGCTGTAGGTGTCGAAGGCCCGCGTCTCCACGAGCTCGTGCGCGTCCGAGGGAGACAGAGGCAGGCGGTAGCGCTCGGCGAGCACCCTTCCCGCGTAGTCGTCCACGACGCCTCCCCACCGAGCGCGCTGTCCCCCTGGTCCCACCTACCCCGTGGGATCCCGTTCAGCTCCCTGGATCCCACGGATCGCGCGAAACCGTCAATTCCGGTCCGGGCCTGTGCAGTTAACGGCTCTGTTCGACTGCGTACGGTCCGCGACCTCTCACGATACGTGGCGCCGGTCAGTCCTTGGGGCTGAACGTGGCGAACGCCGTGTCCCGCAGCGTCTTGCACGCGGGGGCGTCCCACTCGTCCGCCTTGCAGCTGATCATGATCGAGTAGCCGCGCTTGGCGTCCACCTTGAAGCCCCGGTTCAGTATCCGGACCTTCATGCCCTTCTCGGTGCGCTCGAACTCCCAGTCGGCGACGGTCGGGTATCCCTTGTACGAGACGGGCCTGATGCCGATGTGCCGGTATCCGTTGCTGGTGGCGGCGACGCCGGCCATGGCAGCGGACCACGCGCTGGCCGCATCGTCCTTGGGGCTGCTGTTGAAGTCGACCTGGACACGCGGGTAACCACCGTCCGCGTTGAATATCCCGCCCGAGTTCCGCCCGGCGATGCCGTTGAGCCGGAAGGAGGCCGGCATCGCCATGGTGAAGTGGAACCGGTCGTTGGTCACCATCGTGTAGCCGGCGGGCAGCTGCGCGCCGCCCGCTCCGGGCGCGGCGGTGCCCGGCGCCCCGGAGGGCGTGCCGCTCTGCTCGCCCGATCCGGAACCGGAACCGGAGCCCGAGCCGTCGGGCTGGTCACCGCCCTGCTGGTCGGGGTTGCTCGGCGTCGTGCCCTGGTTCTGGCCGTCGCCGTTCCCGGCCGTGGCACCGGCCGAGGCCACCTTGTCCCCGCTGCCCTTGCCGCCGCCCTTGTTGTCCTTGCCGTCCTCGTCGCCGTTCAGCGCGACGGCCAGGATCGTGCCGAGGAGGGCCAGGACCACGACCGCGGCGATGATCACCAGGGTTCGACGCGGCACGACGTCCGTGAGCGAGGCCCGCGGCTGCGCCGGCCGGTTCCCGCCCTGGAGCGGCTCCGGCTTCGGCTTGGCCTTCTGCTCGGGCTTGGCCGCGACGGCCGCGTTCCGTACGGACCTCAGCGCCCCGCGCATACGGTCGGCGGCCGCCTCGGCGCCCTTCTCCTTCGTGGAGGACGGGGCGAACGGCGGCGTGGGCGGGACCGGCGGAAGCGGCACCACCCGGGTGGCCTCCGGCGACGGCTCGGGCTCGGGGACGGGTGCGTCGAGCACGGCCCGCAGCAGCACCCGGGCACCCGCGTCGTCGAGGCGCTGAGCGGGGTCCTTGACGAGCAGGCCGTAGATGACCTTCTCCAGGAGCGGCCCCGCGTTCTTCGGCGGGTCGACGGACTCGGTCATCACGGCCGTGAGCGTCGCGATCGCGGAGCCCTTGTCGTACGGCGGGCTGCCCTCGACGCTCGCGTACAGCAGTCCGCCCAGCGACCACATGTCGGCGGCGGGGCCGGGCTTGTGACCGCGGGCCCGCTCGGGCGAGATGTACGAGGGGGCGCCGACGAGCATGCCGGTGGAGGTGATCGACGGGTCGCCCTCCACCTGGGCGATGCCGAAGTCGGTGAGGACGACCCGGCCGTCCTCGGCGATCAGCACGTTGGACGGCTTCACGTCGCGGTGCAGGATGCCCTCGCGGTGCGCGGAGCGCAGCACGTCGAGGATCGCGAGGCCGACCTCGGCGGCGCGGTGCGGGGTGAGCGTGCCGTCCTCGCGCACGGCGTCGGCGAGGGACTTGCCCTCGATGAGCTCCATGACGATCCAGGGACGGTCGTCCTCGTCGACGACGTCGTAGACGGTCACGGCGCCGTTGTTACGGATCCGGGCGATGGCCTTGGCCTCGCGCAGGGTCCGGGTGATGAGGCGTCGCTTCTCTTCCTCGTCGATGCTGTTGGGGAACCGCAGTTCCTTGACGGCGACGGTGCGTCCGAGGGTCTCGTCGACCGCACGCCACACCGTGCCCATGCCACCGCGCCCGAGCACCACGCCCAGCCGGTACCGCCCGGCCAGCAGACGCCCCTCGGCCGTCGCCGCCGCGCTCCCCGCCGCCCCGGAGCGCCCCGCGCCCCCGGCCTTCTTGAGCACCGGCGCATCCGCCTTGGGCGCCGCGTCCTTGGGCGCCGCGTCCTTGGGCACGTCGGCCTTGGGCGCGTCCTTGGGCACGCCGCCCTTCGACGCAGCGTCCTCGGCCGCCCCGCCCTCGGGCTTCGAGCCGGCCTCGGCCCCTGCCGTGCCACCGGTCCCGGCGGACTCGGCCGACGTGGCCGAATCCTTACCGGACGTCACATCCGGCTCCGCCTCACGCGCCGCTGGAACCACACCTCGGTCGCCGTCGGTTCCGGCACCCGCTGCGGCGTCCCGCCGAGGGTCCCGCGCCGTGTCCCGCGACTGCTCCGCCTCCGACATGCGTCCCCTCTGCGATCCCTGATCTCCGCCCGCGTCCGCCGCTTCCCGCGCGATGCGGTAACCCACCCTGGAAGAGAGCTCATTGTCTCTCACTCAGGGACCGATACCGATCCCGGGTCCGCACTCCGAGAGGACGGCCCCGGAGGAAAGCGCTCCCACCATGGCACCCGACGCCGAGGCACCCCTCTCGGGTTCCCCGTCCGTACGAACAGAATGCCGCAACCTCCCCCAAGGAGCCCCACCGGAGGACCACTTCTGCCGGTGCGTCAGATCGGGACGATGTCCGGAGCTCCGAGCCGAGCAGCGTCCGCCGTCAGGTCGTCCGGCTGCCGCTGCGACTCCCGCTCCGCCTCCACCCGCTTGTCGTAGTGCTCGATCTCCTTCTCGATCTGGTTCTCGTCCCAGCCCAGCACCGGCGCCATCAACTCCGCGCACTCCCGGGCGCTGCGCGTCCCCCGGTCGAAGGTCTCGATCGAGATCCGGGTGCGCCGGGTCAGTACGTCGTCGAGGTGCCGGGCGCCTTCGTGCGAGGCCGCGTAGACCACCTCGGCGCGCAGATAGTCCTCGGCCCCGGTCAGCGGTTCGGCGAGGCTCGGGTCGGCGGCGATGAGCTCCAGGATCTCCTCCGTCAGCGCCCCGAACCGGTTCAGCAGATGTTCGATACGCACCACATGAAGGCCGGTCCGCGCGGCGATCCTGGCCCGCGCGTTCCACAGCGCCTTGTATCCCTCGGCGCCCAGCAGCGGGATGTCCTCGGTGACGCAGGCCGCGACCCGCTGGTCGAGGCCGTGGACGGCCTCGTCCACGGCGTCCTTGGCCATCACGCGGTAGGTCGTGTACTTGCCGCCGGCCACGACCACGAGGCCGGGGACCGGGTGCGCGACGGTGTGCTCGCGCGAGAGCTTGCTGGTGGCGTCCGACTCGCCCGCCAGCAGAGGCCGCAGCCCTGCGTAGACCCCCTGGACGTCGTCCCTGGTGAGCGGCACCGCCAGGACGCTGTTCACATGCTCCAGGAGATAGTCGATGTCGGCGCTGGACGCGGCCGGGTGGGCCTTGTCCAGGTCCCAGTCGGTGTCCGTCGTGCCCACGATCCAGTGCCGTCCCCACGGGATCACGAACAGCACGGACTTCTCGGTCCGAAGGATCAGTCCGGTATTCGAGTGAATCCGGTCCTTGGGCACCACCAGGTGGATGCCCTTCGACGCCCGTACATGGAACTGCCCCCGCTCCCCGATGAGCGCCTGGGTGTCGTCCGTCCACACCCCGGTCGCGTTCACGAGCTGCTTGGCCCGGATCTCGTACTCCCCGCCGGCCTCCACGTCCTGGACGCGCGCTCCGACGACCCGCTCACCCTCGCGAAGGAAGCCGATCACCCGCGCGCGGCTGGCGACCTTCGCGCCGTAACTCGCGGCGGTCCGCACGAGCGTGGCGACGAAACGGGCGTCGTCCATCTGGGCGTCGTAGTACTGCAACGCCCCGACCAGCGAGTCCTTCTTCAGACAGGGCGCCACCCGCAGTGCGTTGCGCCGGGAGAGATGGCGGTGGGTCGGAAGACCGCGGCCGTGGCCCGAGGAGACGGACATCGCGTCGTACAACGCGACGCCCGAGCCCGCGTAGAGCCGCTCCCAGCCCTTGTGCTGCAAGGGGTAGAGGAAGGGCACCGGCTTCACCAGGTGGGGTGCGAGCCGCTCCAGGAGCAGCCCGCGCTCCTTCAGCGCCTCCCGCACCAGCGCGAAGTCCAGCATCTCGAGATAGCGCAGACCGCCGTGGATGAGCTTGCTCGACCGGCTGGACGTGCCGGACGCCCAGTCCCGGGCCTCCACGAGGCCGGTCGAGAGGCCTCTCGTGGCCGCGTCGAGCGCGGTCCCTGCGCCGACCACTCCGGCGCCCACGACCAACACGTCCAGCTCGCGCTCGGCCATACCCGCGAGCGCTTCGGCGCGCTCGGCGGGTCCCAGTGTCGCTGTCCTCACCGCTGCCTCCCGTCGTCCCCCCGCGTGGTCGGGCTCACAGACTTGATTCTGTCCCGGCCCTCCGACTTCAGCCACCGCCTGTGGATAACACTCGGCGACCTTCGGCCCCACAATGCCGCATATCGGTCATATTTACGCCTAGTCTGACATTGCGCTCAACCCGTTCTGTCCACCGGGGTTGCGCATCTCGTCCCCTCCGGCTACTGGGAAGGACGGCCCACCCTTCATGCCCGCTGATCTCGCCGTCATCGGCCTCGGCCACCTCGGACTCCCCCTCGCCCAGGCCGCCATCGCCGCCGGCATCGACACCATCGGCTACGACACCGACCCGCGCCCCGTCACCGAACTCGCCGCCGGCCGCCCGCCCGTCGACGGCTCGCTCTCCGCGTCGGAGATCCGCCGGATGCTCTCGGGGGGCTTCCGGCCCACGACCAACCCCGCCGAACTCGGACGGGTCCGCACGGCCGTCATCTGCGCCCCGACCCCACTCGGCCCCGACCGCACCCTCGACCTGAGCGCCGTCGCCGACGCCGCCCGCGCCCTCGCCGCCAAGCTGCGCCCCCACACGACGGTCCTGCTGGAGTCACCCGTCCCACCCGGCACCACCGAAGGTGTGCTGCGGGACCTCCTGGAGGAGGGCTCGGGGCTGCGCGCGGGACGCGACTTCCACCTCGCGTACTCCCCCGGCCGGCTCGACCCCGGAAACCGTGCCCAGGGCTTCGCCGGGACACCCAAGGTCATCGGCGGCCTCACCTCCGCCTGCCAGGAGTCCGCCGCCGCCTTCTACGGCCGGCTCACCGACAAGGTGGTACGCGCACGCGGCCCGCGCGAGGCCGAGACCGTCAAGCTGCTCGAGACCAACTTCCGGCACGTCAACATCGCCCTCGTCAACGAGATGGCGGTGCTGTGCCACGAACTCGGCGTCGACCTCTGGGACGTGATCCGCTGCGCCGAGACCAAGCCTTTCGGCTTCCAGGCCTTCCGTCCCGGCCCCGGGGTGGGCGGCCACGGCGTCCCCGTCGACACCATCGGCACCCACCGCCCCCTCCGCATGGTCGAACTGGCCGGCCAGGTCAACGAACGGATGCCGCAGTACCTCGTCCAGCGCTGCGCCACCCTCCTCAACGAGCACGGCAAGTCGGCCCGTGGCGCGCGGGTCCTTCTGCTGGGGGTCACGTACAAACCCGATCTCGCCGATCGCCAGGGCTCGCCCGCCGACGAGATCGCCCGGCGCCTGATGGACCTGGGCGCGGTGATCAGCTACCACGACCCCCATGTCCCGGACTGGCGCGTCCGCGACCTTCCGGTCCCCCGCGCGGACTCGCTCTACGAGGCCGCCGCCCACGCCGACCTGACGGTCCTTCTGCAACACCACCGCACCTACGACCTCCAGGGCCTCGCGGTGAAGGCCCAACTGCTCCTGGACACCCGCGGCGCCACGCCGGCGGGCGCGGCCCACCGCCTCTGAATTACCGGAGGCGGCGCGTCGGAGCGGACGGTTTGCTCCAAGGTCGGCGGCACCAACCCGGCCCTGCCAGTCGTCAGCGCCGCGCCGTCCCCGGTAACAGCGCCCACGAGGC
>NZ_JBHJTL010000140.1:0-14062 GCF_042264065.1 Streptomyces sp. NPDC056222
CTGACGGGACGAGGTCCGCTGCCCGGGCCTCTCCCCCAAGCGGGGGGCAGCCCCCCCCCCCCCCCGCCCGGGCGAAAAACAGCCAAAACCCCCGGCGCCGAAGGCGCGGGGGGGGTGACCCCCCGCGGGGCCCCGGCGGGGGCCCCGGGCGGCGCCGCGTCCTGTGCGCCCCGTCCTACCGCGGCGCCGGCACCACACCGCTCTTCACGAGGCCGCCCAGCATCGACGCGACGATCCGCGGACCGCTCTGGGTGAGCACCGACTCGGCGTGGAACTGCATCGACGCGAAGCCCGCGCCGCGCAGGGCGTGCACCTCGCCGGTCTCCGGGTCCCGGCTGACCTCGACAGGGCCGAACTCCGGGTGCAGGAAGCCGTCCTCGTGGCAGCGCGCCGCGAACGTGTTGTAGAAGCCGACCCGTTCCCGCGCGCCGAAGAGGTCGATCTCCTTCTGGACGCCCTGGTTGGGCACCTCCCTGCGGGTGAGGTCCAGGCCCAGGCGCAGGCTGAGGACCTGGTGGCTGAGGCAGACCGCGAGGAACGGCCGGCGCTCGCTCAGCAGTCCGGCGACGGCCTCCCGCAGATGCGCGATCTTGGGGTGGCCGGCCTCGCGCGGATCGCCGGGGCCGGGGCCCATGATGACGAGGTCGTGGCCGCCGAAGTCGTACTCCTCGTCGAAGCGACGCACCGTCACCTCCGGCCCCATGGCGCGGACTTGCTGTCCGATCATCGAGGTGAACGTGTCCTCGGCGTCGACGATCAGGACGCGCTGTCCGGCGAGGGCGGGATCGGGCCGGTCGCGGCCCGACTCCTCCGCCAGCCAGAAGCCCGCGATGGTGGCGTTGCGCCGCTCCAGCGCCTCGCGTACGCGCGGGTGGGCGCGGAAGCGGGAGCCTCCGTCGTCCTGGAGCGCGGAGAGCAGCCCGGCGGCCTTGGCGCGGGTCTCCGCGACCTCCGACATCGGGTCGGAGTGGCGCACCAGGGTCGCGCCGACTCCGATGGAGACCCGGCCGCCCGCGTCGATGTCGGCGGTACGGATGAGGATGGCGGAGTCCATGGCCCGGCCGCCGAGCGCGTCGCGGCCGATGAGGGCGGCGATCCCGCTGTAGTAGCCCCGGCCGTGGGGCTCGTACTTGGAGATCACCTTGCAGGCGCTCTCCAGGGGTGAGCCCGTCACCGTCGGGGCGAACAGCGTCTCGCGCAGGATCTCGCGCGGGTCGCGGTCGGTCTGGCCCTCGATGAAGTACTCGGTGTGGGCGAGCAGGGCCATCTCCTTGAGGTACGGGCCGACGACCCGGCCACCGCCCTCGCAGACCCGGGCCATCATCTTCAGTTCCTCGTCGACGACCATGTACAGCTCGTCGGCCTCCTTGCGGTCGGCGAGGAACTCGAGGACGCCGGGGAGCGTGGGGCCGGAGGCCGGATAGCGGTACGTGCCGCTGATGGGATTCATGACGGCGGTGCCGTCGGCGAGGCTGACGTGCCGCTCGGGGGACGCTCCGACGAAGGTGCGGTCCCCGGTGTGGATGAGGAAGGTCCAGTAGGCGCCCGACTCGCGTTCCAGGAGCCGGCGGAAGAAGGTCAGCGCGCTGCCGGGGCCGTAGTCGGTGATCTCGACGGTGAAGGAGCGGCGGATGACGAAGTTGGCGCCCTCGCCGGTGCCGATCTCGTCGGCGACGACCCGGCGCACGATCTCGGCGTACGCCTCGTCGTCCACGTCGAAGCCGCCGTCGGCGAGGGTGATCGGGACGTCGGGGATCGCGGCGAGGACGGTGTCGAGCGGGACGGTGGTCTGCTCGGTGACGCTCATCGCGATGAGCGGGTCGCCGTCGTCGGTCCGGTCGTAGCCGCGCTCGCCGATCTGGCGGTACGGGACGACGGCGAGGACCTCGTGGCGCGCGGTGCCCTGGCCGTCCTCGCGCAGCGGGAGGTCGGCGAGGGTCTCGGGCAGTGAGATCTCGCCGGTCAGCAGGTCGAGCGCGCCGGGTCCGGTGGTCTCGGGCCGGTGCAGCACGGCGAAGGCGGGCGGGTTGGGGCCGAGTATCCGGCTCAGCAGGTCGGTACGGGCCGGTGTGTTCACCCCAGTACCTCCTTGGCGGTGGTGACGACGGCGCAGCGCTTGGCCGCGTACGCGACGGCCGACCGGTGCTCGGCCTCGGTGAAGTCGCCGACGGCGTCGGCGACCAGGAAGGTCTCGATGTCGTGGGTGAACGACTCGACGGCGCTGGCGAGTACACCGATGTGGGCGTAGACCCCGCAGATGATCAACTGGTCGCGGCCGTGGAAGCGCATATGCTCCAGGAGGTCCGTCCTGAAGAAGGCGCTGTAGCGCCACTTGGTGAGCAGCCAGTCGCCCGAGGCGGGCGCGAGCGGCTCGACGATCTCGCGGTCGGCGGGGTCGAGGCGCATCCCGGGGCCCCAGAAGTCGGCGAGCAGACCGCGCTGTTCGGGTGTCATGCCGCCGGGCTGCGCGGTGTACGCGACGGGGATGCCGTGGGCCGCGCAACGGTCGCGGAGCAGGGCAGCGTTGGCGATGATCTCCTCGCGCAGCGGCGAGGGGAACGGCGCCAGGAAGTAGCGCTGCATGTCGTGGACGAGCAGCACGGCGCGGTCCGGGTCCACGGTCCAGTGCGGGGTGACCGGCGGCAGGGCGCCGGCCGTCGGCAACGGATAGGCCTCGATGGGGGGTATCCCGGCCATGACCGTCCTCTCGTGACGTGTGTGCGGGTACGCGGGTGAGGGGTTGCTCAGACGCCGAGGGACGCGCCGCCGTCGACGGTGAGGTCGTGCAGCGTGATGTGGGACGCCTGGTCCGACAGGAGGAAGACGACGGCCTCGGCGATGTCGGTGGGCAGGGCCAGCTTCTTCAGCGGGATGCCGACACGGAACGCCTCGGGGCGGCCCTCGATCGTGCCCTGGGGCCCGGTCTCGTCGTGCCACATCGAGGAGAGCATCGGGGTGTCGGTGGAGCCGGGCGCGACCAGGTTGCAGCGGATGCCGTAGGGCGCGACCTCCAGACCCAGCGACTTGGTGAAGAGGGAGGCCGCGGCCTTGGAGGCGGCGTACGCGGCCATCTCGGTACGCGGGGTGTTGGCCGCGTTGGAGGCGACGGTGACGAGGGCGCCGGAACCACGCGGGATCATCCGGTCGACGACGGCGCGGGAGACCTGGAAGACGCCGGTGGCGTTGACGGCGAAGGTGGCCGCCCAGTCCTCGTCGGAGAAGGTGCGGACGGGGCCGAGGCGCAGGACGCCGGCCGCGTTGACGAGGTAGTCGATC
Organism: Streptomyces sp. NPDC056222; assembly: GCF_042264065.1. NCBI lineage: Bacteria > Bacillati > Actinomycetota > Actinomycetes > Kitasatosporales > Streptomycetaceae > Streptomyces > Streptomyces sp. NPDC056222. Next base: position 3,277 of record NZ_JBHJTL010000140.1, read on the forward strand.
GGGCCGAGGCGCCGCTCGGCCTCGTCGACCAGGGCGGTGACCTGGGCGCTGTCGGTGACGTCGGCGGGGAACGCCTCGACGGGCAGCCCCTCGACGACGAAGGCCGCGACGCGCTGCTTGAGCGTGGACTCGTCCCGGTCGACGGCGGCGACGGTCACACCGCGCTCGGCGAGCGCGCGGACCACCGCGGCGCCGATGCCGCCCGCGGCGCCGGTGACGAGGGCGATCTTGTCCTGCATCTCACTACCTCCGTGGTTCCGGTACGGGATAAGGGGCGGGGCGCGTCAGGCGCGCCAGGCCGAGATGACGGTGACGGCCTGCCCGGGGTTGAGCCTCGGGTCGCAGAAGCTGGTGTAGTACTCGCCGCAGCGGCCGACCCACTGCTCGCCGAGGACGCACTCGGTGACGTCGTCGGGGGTGGTCTCCAGGTGGACGCCGCCGGCGATGCCGCCGGAGGAGCGCACGGCGAGCTGGAACTCGGAGATCTCCCGCTCGACGGTGGTGGTGTAGCGCGTCTTGAGTCCGCCGGGGGCGGTGACGGTGTTGCCGTGCATGGGGTCGGTCAGCCAGATCACCGGGTGGCCGGCGGCGCGGACCGCCTCGACGAGCGGCGGCAGCTTCTGGGCGACCTTGTCGGCGCCCATGCGGGCGATGAGGGTGAGCCGGCCGGGCTCACGGGCCGGGTCGAGAATCTCGCAGAGGGTGAGCAGCTCGTCGGGGGTCATGCTGGGGCCGACCTTGCAGGCGACCGGGTTGACGACCTCGGCGAGCAGGGCGACATGGGCGCCGTCGGTCTGACGGGTGCGTTCGCCGATCCACGGGAAGTGGGTGGAGGCGAGCAGCAGTCGGCCCTCGTCGTCGCGGCGGAGCATCGGCACCTCGTAGTCGAGGAGCAACGCCTCGTGGCTCGTCCAGACCGGCGGGTCGATGGCCGGGCGGCCGACGGGCTTGCGCCAGCCGAGGTGGCCCATGATGTCGTTGGCGGCCATGTATCCGGTGAGCAGCCGCAGCGGGTCGGGTCGGCGGGACTCCGCGTCGGGTTCGGGGCCGTTGACCATGTGGCCGCGGTAGACGGGGAGTTCGAGCTCGCCGACCTTCTCGGTGTCGTTGGAGCGCGGTTTGGCGAACTGGCCGGCCAGGCGGCCCACGCGGATCACCGGCTTGTGCGTGATCATCTTCATGGCGCCGGCGAGCAGGTCGAGGACGGCGGCCTTGCGGGCGATGTGCTGGGCGGTGGACTCGTCGGGGTCCTCGGAGCAGTCGCCGGACTGGACGATCACGGCCTCGCCCGCGGCGACCCTGGCGAGGAGAGTGCGCAGGGTGTGCACATCCTGGGGGCTGACCAGGGCGGGGCGGACGCTCAGTTCCTCCCGTACGCGCTCCACCTGCGAGGCGTCGTCCCACACGGGCTGTTGCAGAGCCGGCCTTCGCCGGATGTCGAGCAGAGTGTTGTCCACAGGGAGTCTCTCCTAAGACGACAGGACGACGGGGGTGCGGGTGGGATTCTTCGAGCGGGAGATCCGAAAAGGGCCGGCCGGGCGGGCAACCGAACCGGTCCGACGAACCGGTGACGTGCGATTGGGTGTGCCACGACTGGGCCGGCCGGCCCGTAATTCCCTCGGATCATCCGTCGTTGACTGGCTCACGGCCAATGGAGCCGGACGCACTCCGTCAAGTGGGCGGAAAATCCATCAGGTCGGTTGGTCCGCTGTTCACACGACTTCCATCTGGGCCATCATTCCCATGGCCGCGTGGTCGAGCATGTGGCAGTGGTACAGGTACTTTCCGCGATAGCTGTCGAATGTTGCCTGGAACTTCACCGTCTCGCCCGGCATGACGCGGATCGTGTCCTTGAGTCCCGCCTCGGCAGGACCGGGCGGATTTCCGTTGCGTTCCAGTACACGGAACTGCACCAGGTGAATATGGAAATTGTGCGGGATGGCTTGATTGCTGTTGGTGACCGTCCAGATTTCCGAGCCGCCCCAGGGAACGGTGTTGTCGATTCGGTGGTGGTCGTAGACCTTTCCGTCCATGTAGCCCTGCGGGGCGGGCCGCCCGTCCTCGTCCATGCTCATGACGACGGTCCGTCGGCCGGTGACGGCCGGCAGCGCGGGCAGGGTGCGCAGCGTGGCGGGTACGGCGCTGGGGTCGGACGCGGTCTTCACCACGTCGAAGCGCAGCACCTTGCCGGTCAGTTCGGCCGGCCCCGGGCCCTCGGTGTTCTCCAGGACGAGCTGGGTGCCGACGGGATAGCGGGAGAAGTCGATGACGACCTCGGCGCGTTCGCCCGGCGAGAGGGCGACGGTGTCGGTGGAGAAGGGCCGCTCAAGGAGACCGCCGTCGGAACCGATCTGGATGAACGGCGAGCCGTCAGCGAGCCGCAGGGTGAAGAATCTCAGGTTGGTGGAATTGAGCAGCCGGAAGCGGTACTTGCGGGCCGCGACCTGGAAATACGGCCAGGCCCTGCCGTTGGCCATGATGGTCGACCGGCTGCGGAAGTCGTCCATGGTGTAGACGAGTTGCCCGGCCGTGTCGAAATGCCCCTCACGCAGCATGATCGGCACGTCGTACACCCCGGAGGGCAACGGGAGCGCCCGCTCCTCGGCGTCGGTGAGCAGGTAGAACGCGGAGAGACCGCGGTAGACGTGCTCGGACTCCATGTGGTGGGCGTGGTCGTGCAGCCAGAGCGGGGCGTGACCCTGCTGGTTCGGGTAGTGGTACGTGCGCACGCCGCCGGGGGCGATGGTGGCCATCGGGTCCCCGTCGTGCTCGGGGGCGACGTGCCCGCCGTGCAGATGGATCGAGGCCGGCATGTCCAGCTTGTTGTACTGGTTGATGACGACCGGGCGGCCGGAGGTGGCCCGGATGAGTCCGGGGAAGCCGCCGTTGAAGGTGAAGACCTCGGTGAGCTGTTTGGGCAGGATCTCCTTGGTGGTCCGCTTGATCGAGATGTTGTAGGTGTCGACGCCGTTGGCGGTCGAGCTGGGCGCGATGACCTGCGGCAGAGGCATCGGCCGGGTGAAGAACGCGACGGCGGTCGCGTCGGCCGCTGTGGCCGATGCCGCGCCGAGCAGCGGGGTCAGGGCTGCGCCGGTGGCCACCGTGCCGCCTGTCGCCAGGGCGGCACCGATGAACCGTCGTCTGGAAAGCATGGGGATTCCCCTCGTCATGGGCGCGCCCTGTGCGCACCCGTATCTCCTTGCTCTGTGGGGGGCGTGGGGGGCTGTGGGGGGCTGTGGGGGTCCGACGGCCCCGGCGCGCGACGGGGCGGCGCGGGGGCGGCTCGTGGGGCCCGGCGCGGTCGCGGGCGGGGGCGCGGACCTGGGCGCGGGGCGGTTCTGCGGTACGGACACGCGCCTGCGCGCGACGGGCGCGGGCGGTTCCGGGGTACGGATGCGGGCGCCGCGCGGCGGGCGCGAGGCGGTCCTCCGTACGGAGATGCGGCCCGGTGCGGGCCTGGCGCGGGCGGTTCCCGGCACGGAGTAGGCCCGGTGCGGGCCCGGTGCGCGTCGGGCCGGCCCCTTGGGGCCGGCCCGTCGATGCGTCGTTCCTGGTTGAGGGGGCGTCAGTCCTTCTCGACGACGACCTTGATCCTGCCCAGCGTCTCGGTGACGTCCCGGGTCATCTTCGCCGTCCAGTCGGAGATGAACTTCCGCTTGTCGGCCTCGTCCATGTCCTTGGTGATCTCGTGGATTCCGGGTGACGCGTATCCCATGCGGAACGTCTGGGAGAGCGTGGCGCCGTTCTCGGCGGGCTCGATGAGGAAGGACCAGGTGAGCTCCTGCGGCTCACCGGTCTTGGAGTGGATCTTCCAGCGGAACACGCGGCCGGGGGTGGTCTCCGCGACTTCCGACTTCGTGTGCCAGATTCCGCGGATGAGCGGCGCCCAGGACACGATGTCGTCGCTGCGGAAGTTCTCTCCCTCGAAGATCGCACCGACCGTCCCGGGCTCTCCGGACAGCCATCGGCCGCCCTGGAGTTCCGAGCTCCATTCGGAATGCCGCTGCATGTCGCTGACGATCGAGTAGATCTTGTCGGCGGAAGCCGCGATATGAATCTCGGCGCCCAGCTCGAAAAGGGGGCGGGAGTCCAGAATCGACGTTGTCATGCCTGGATCCTGCCGATCCCCCCGGGTGTGCTCAAAGGGTCGGGCGTGAATCCGTCAGGTCACCGTGACACCGCTTCGGATGCCGCTCCGACTGACCTGACTGAGTACGCCGAACCGCATTGGCCGAGGCCAGGACGTGCGGCACCCTCGCACCGTCGTCACTCTTCGACGCGCCAAGTCTTTTGGCATTCGCATACCCGGGGAGTTTTGTTTATGGACCGGTCGGGAGTTGGACATGAGCCGCCACCCATGCCACGGAGACGCACGTTCGTCGCGGCCGCCGCAGCGGTGGCGACGGCGGTGACCGTACCGGGCGGCGTGGCCTCGGCCGCGGAGACGGACGGCGGAGTGCGGGCCGGTGGCGCCACGGAGGACACCGGTGTCGTCACCCGTGTCGGCGGCGGTCTGATCAGGGGAGAGCGGGCCGGCGGCCTGTCCGTCTTCCGGGGGGTGCCCTACGCCGCTCCCCCGGTCGGCGAGCTGCGCTTCCGCTCACCGCGCCCGGTCACCCCCTGGCGCGGGATCCGGGACGCGACGCGGTTCGCTCCCGTCTCGTACCAGTCGTACCTGCCCGGCTCAAGCGAGGACAGCCTCTACGCGAACGTCTGGACCCCGGACACCGGCGGCGCCCGGCCCGTCGTGGTGTACATCCACGGCGGCGGCTGGTTCCTCGGCGCCGGCAGCGAGCCGGACTTCGACGGCGCCCGGCCCGCCGCCCACGGCGACATGGTCGTGGTGACCTTCAACTACCGTCTGGGTGCCCTTGGCTGGGGCCTGCACGAGGACCTGGTCGACGAGCGCACCGGCGGGTGCTCCAACTGGGGGCTGCAGGACCAGGTGGCGCTGCTGCACTGGGTGCGCCGCAACGCGGCCGCGTTCGGCGGCGACCCCGACAACATCACGCTGGCCGGCACCTCGGCCGGCGGCTCCTCGACCTGGCAGCTGGGACTGCTCCCCGAACTGCGCGGAATCGTTCGCCGGATCGTCCCCATCAGCGTCAAGCACGTCTGGGAACCGGCGAGTTCGATGAGCCGGGAAAACTCCCACCGGGTCTTCGAACTGGTCGCCCGCAAGCTCGGCACCACCGTGCGGGGCCTGCGCTCCGTGCCGGCCGCCCGGCTCAAGGACACCTGGGAGAAGATCTTCTCCGGCAGCCCCGTCGACCGCGAGATATCCACCTGGCGCGAGTACCAGGGTCCGGTCGTCGACGACCGCTGGATGCTCGGCCACGACTTCGAACTGCCCACCCCCGACCTGCCCACCCTGTCGATCTACGGGCGGACCGAGGGCACCTTCTTCACCACCGGGCCCGGGTATCCCTTCCCCGGCCCCCACCCCACCGACGACGCGAGCCTGCGCACCGCGATCCGCGCCGTGCTGCACAAGGGCGCGGTCCATGTCGCCGACACCGAGGTGGACGCGGCGATCTCCGCGTACCGCCGGGCGGCTGCGACCGACGGACTCCCGCAGGACCCGGTGTCCATCTGGGGTGCGATCTGGGGCGACAGCCTCTTCCGCTACCAGATCACCCGGCTCGCCGAACGGCAGGCCACGGAGCGGCCCGACGTACCCAGCTATCTGGTGGAGTTCGCGCACCCGGTCGCCCCGCCGCTGACCGGCACCCCGCACGAGGCCACGTCCAAGTTCCTCTTCGGCACCTACGGCTCCGCGGTCAACGCCCCGCACTACGGCGACGGCCCGCTGGAACGGCTCGTCTCGGACACCTTCATCGACCTGGTGTCCTCCTTCGCCCACGGCCGGGCGCCGAGCAGCCCGAACGCGCCCGCGGTGCCGGTGTTCTCGCCGGACCGGCCCTCCACGCTGATCCTCGGCGGGGAGCGGGTCGCCGAGGTCGGTGAGCGCTCCGCGCTGCGTCAGCTCGCCCACTGGGACACCGCCGGCTGGGTCCCGGTCCCGAAGCCCGCTTCGACGACCGCCCCCCGCTCCTGACTCCGTACACCCCGCTGATCATTCGAGAAAGGACCTGAGGCGCCATGTGCGGACTCACCGGCTGGATCGCCTACGACCGCGACCTGACGCTCGGCGGCGACACCGCCGAGGCCATGACCCGGACCCTGGAGTGCCGGGGCCCGGACGACGGCGGCATCTGGCTCACCCGCCACGCCGCCCTGGGCCACCGCCGTCTCTCCATCATCGATCTGGAGAACGGCCGCCAGCCCATGCACGCCGTCCCCGGCGACGACGGTCAGCCCGTCCTCGTCTACACCGGCGAGGTCTACAACTTCCGTGAGCTGAAGGAGGAGCTCACCGCCCTCGGGCACGAGTTCCGCACCGCGTCCGACACCGAGGTCGTACTGCACGCCTATCTCGAGTGGGGCGAGGAGTTCGCGGAGCGGCTCAACGGCATGTACGCGCTGGCGATCTGGGACCCGCGCAGCGAGGAACTCCTCCTGGTCCGCGACCGGATGGGCGTCAAGCCGCTGTACTACTACCCCACCGCCGACGGTGTCCTCTTCGGTTCCGAGCCCAAGTCGATCCTCGCCCACCCCGAGGCGGAGGCCGTCGTCGACGCCGAGGGTCTCGCCGAGATCTTCGCCATCATCAACACCCCCGGCCACGCGGTCTTCAAGGGGATGCACGAGGTCGTCCCCGGCACGTCCGTCCGTTTCACCAGGGCGGGCTCCACCACCCGTACGTACTGGACGCTCCAGGCGCGCCCGCACACGGACGACCTCGACACCACCATCGCCACCGTCCGCGAACTGCTCGAGGACATCATCGAGCGGCAGCTGATCGCCGATGTGAAGGTCGGCACCCTGCTCTCCGGCGGTCTGGACTCCAGCGCCGTGACCGCGCTCGCCGCGAAGGTGCTGCGCGACCAGGGTTCGGACGAGCGGATCACCGCCTTCTCGGTCGACTTCAAGGACCACGGCGAGACCTTCCGCGACAACGGCATCTGGATGGACCCGGACACCCCGTACGCCGTCGACGTCGCCCGGCACTCCGGCGCCGAGCACATCATCGTGGAGCTGGAGAACCACGACATCCTCGACGAGGACGTCCGTACGGCGGTGCTGCGCGCCCAGGACCTGCCGGTGTCGACCGGCGACATGGAGCACTCCCTGTACCACCTGTGCAAGGCGCTCAAGGAGCGCGTCACGGTGGCGCTCTCGGGCGAGGCGGCCGACGAGATCTTCGGCGGCTACAACTGGTTCTTCGACGAGGAGGCCGTCAACGGGGACACCTTCCCCTGGTACGACGCCTGGCGGCGTCTCGGCGGCCTGGACACGATCAAGGACATCGGGCTCTGGGAACGGCTCGGCATGGAGGAGTACGTCAAGCGCCGGTATGCCGAGTCCCTGGAGGCGGTGCCGCGGCTCGCCGGCGACTCCCGGCACGAGGAGCGGATGAAGGAGCTGACCTGGCTCAACATCCAGCACTGGGAGAAGTTCCTGCTGGACCGCAAGGACCGGATCTCGATGTCCACCAGCCTCGAGGTCCGCGTCCCGTTCACCGACCACCGGCTCGTCGAGTACGTCTACAACGTGCCGTGGGAGATGAAGAACTTCGACGGCCGGGAGAAGAGCCTGCTGCGCGCGGCGTCCGCGCACGTGCTGCCCCGGTCGGTCCTGGAGCGGAAGAAGAGCCCGTACCCCTCCACCCAGGACATCGACTACGTCACCGCGCTGCGCGCCAAGGTCGAGGCGCTGCTCGCCGACGGCTCCCCGGTGCTGCGGCTCGTCCCGCGCGAGGGCATCCAGCGGCTCCTCGACAGGCCGCTGGAGGAGTACTCGGCGCTCGGCGGGCTCTGGGGCACCCGGGCGGTGATGGAGCGACTGGTCGAATTCAACGCCTGGGCGCTCGACTACAAGGTCCGCATCGAGCTCTGACCTGCACGTTCGCCACTCTGCGGCGTCGCGCGCGGCCTTCCGGCCGTGCGCGGCGCCGCGGACGCATGTGTACGCCAAGCCCCACCCGCGCCGCCTGTACCGACCGCATCACAGCTGGGAGTTGGTCACCATGACCCGCAGCCGTCACCGGGCTCCGCGCAGGGAGCTGCTCTCCCCGCGCGCCCGCACCGTCTTCCTGGAGTTCCTGATCACGGCGGGGATCCTCTTCCTCATCGTGACGACGTCACGCTGGATCTTCGCTCCGGACGCGCCCCTCGGCTCCGTGCTGAAGGGGCGGGCGGCGTTCGTCGCGCTCGGCCTCTTCTTCGGCATCGTCAACACGGCGATCATCCACTACTCGATGTCCCGGAAGACCGCCGGACACATGAACCCCTCGGTGAGCATCGGGCTGTGGCTGCTGCGGGTCTTCCCGGGCCGGGACGTCCTGCCGTTCTGCGTGGCGCAGATGACCGGGGCCGTGGCCGGCGTGGGCCTCGCTCGCCTGGTGTGGGGCGCGCCCGTGGGTCTGCCCCAGGTCGGCTGGGCGGCGGTGGCTCCCCAGCCCGGCTGGGGCTTCTGGGGGGTGCTGACGGCGGAGACGGTCGGCCAGCTGATCTGTATGACTCTGGTGGCGGCGCTGCTGATCCGGCCGCGCTGGGAGTGGCTGATACCCGGGGTCGTCGGGCTGTGCATCACCGGTTTCATCATGATCCTCGGGCCGCTCTCGGGCGGCTCGGTCAATCCGGCGCGGCAGTTCGGGCCCGCGCTGTGGGCCGGGAACTTCGGCTTCCTGACCGCGTATCTGATCGGCCCGGTCCTCGGCGCGGCGCTGGCGGCCGCGCTCGCCGCGGCGCTCAGGCCGCCGGTGGAACCGCCGACCGCCGAGGCGGTCCTGCAGGTCGAACACACCGTCCGCCCCGTCGAGGCGGCCGTGTGCCCGGACACCATCCCGCCCGAGCTGCTGCGGGAGCGCCCCGCGCACGACGACCCGTATCGCATCTGAGCATCCGAACGCCTGAACACCTGATCCAGGAGACAGACATGCTGGGAACCTACGGACTGCCCGTCGCCGTCGAGGCCGACCCGGAGTGGCAGAGCGAGCTCCTCGACCTCGACGCGTACCTCGCCCGGATCGGCTTCTCCGGGCCCCGCACCCCCACCGCGGACACCCTGCACCGGGTTCTGCGCTGCCACATGGACGCGATCGCCTTCGAGAACGTCGACATCGCGCTGGGCCGCCCGGTCTCGCTCGACCTGGACCGGATCCAGGACAAGCTCGTACGGGCGGGTCGCGGCGGCTACTGCTACGAGAACAACCTGCTGTTCGCCGCCGCCCTGGACCGGCTCGGTTTCCCGGTGACCCGCCTCCTCGCCCGCATCCGGCAGGGCGAGAGCAGGCGCCGCTTCCGTACGCACACGGTGCTCCTGGTCCGTGCGGAGGACCAGGTGTGGCTCGCGGACGTCGGCTACGGCTACAGCGGCCTGATGGAGGCGCTGCCGCTCCGCGACGGTGCGGTCTCCTCGGTCGCGGACTGGACCTGGCGGCTCACCGCCGACGGGCCGGACTGGGTGGTGCGCATCCCCGAGGAGGGAACGGGCGACGGCTGGTTCGACATGTACGCGTTCCGTCAGGAGCCGCAGTTCCGGATCGACTTCGAGGCGGCGCACTACCTCTCCTCGACCCGGCCCGGCTCGCCGTTCGTCGGTCAGCTGGTCGCCCAGAAGGAGACGGAGAAGGAACGCCGGCTGCTGCGGGACAAGTCGCTGGAGATCCGGTACGCGGACGGGCGCGTCGAGCGGCGTGAGCTGAGCGCCGCCGATACGGTGTGCGCGCTCGGAGAGCTGTTCTCGATCGAGCTGAACGACGACGACGAGCGTGCCCTGCTGCGGTTCTTCGCCACGAAGTGACATCCGGGTACGGAACTTGACGGACTTTCACGGACCGCGTGGAAGGCCGCCGTCCCGTTCGGAGAAAGTCGCGAACGGGCCCTTCCGTTCCGTACCCGGCCCCCCGTCCCACACCAAGGAGCAGGTCGTCATGACCAACGTCGCAGTCATCTACTACTCGTCGACCGGCAATGTGCACACGCTGGCGAACGCCGCCGCGCAGGCCGCGGAGAAGGCCGGTGCGGAGGTTCGGCTGCGGAAGGTGGCGGAGCTGGCGCCGCAGTCGGTGATCGACACGAAGGCGGAGTGGGCCGAGCACGTCCAGGCCACCCGTGACGTGGAGGTCGCCTCCCTCGACGACCTGGAGTGGGCCGACGTCGTGCTGATCGGCACGCCGACCCGCTTCGGTCTGCCCGCCGCGCAGATCAAGCAGTTCATCGACACCACCGGTGGTCTGTGGGCGCAGGGCAAGCTGGTCAACAAGGTCGCCGCGTCGTTCACCTCGACCTCGACCTCGCACGGTGGCCAGGAGTCGACGCTGCTCGCCCTGAACAACACCTTCTACCACTGGGGTGCCATCATCGTGGCGCCCGGCTACGCGGACCCGGTGCAGTTCGCCCCGGCCAACGGCAACCCGTACGGCGCCAGCAGCGTCTCGGCGAACGAGGCGGACAACGTGGCAGGCGAGAACCTCGCCGCGATCGAGTTCCAGACCCGTCGTGCCGTCGAGATCGCCACGGCGCTGAAGAAGGGCTTCGGCGCGGCCTGACCGTGGGCCCGGGGACCGGGCCGGGTCAGCCTGTCCGGGGGGACACACGAGAGGAGGGGCGGGGCGCGTAGGGCGGCCCCCCCCCCCAGACCGGGTGTTTGCGGCCGCGCCCCGGGGGGGCCCCCCCACCCCGCCATACCGCGGGGCCCAGGGGGGGGCGCGGGGGCGGCA
>NZ_JBHJTL010000141.1:0-13574 GCF_042264065.1 Streptomyces sp. NPDC056222
GCGAGAGGGGGCCCGGCCCTCGCACAACGAGAGGGGCCCGCCGCACCGGAACGGTGCAGCGGGCCCCTCTCGTACGGGCAGCCTGTCGGAGACCTACCGCAGGCGGGCCATGAGCGCGTGCTCGACCAGGGTGATGAGCGCGCTCTTGGCGTCCGCGCGGTGGCGGGCGTCGGTGGTGATGATCGGGGTGTCCGGGCCGATCTGGAGGGCCTCGCGGACCTCCTCCGGGTTGTACGGCTGGTGGCCGTCGAACCCGTTCAGGGCGATGACGAACGGCAGGCCGCTGTTCTCGAAGTAGTCGACGGCCGGGAAGCAGTCGGCGAGCCGCCGGGTGTCGACCAGAACGACCGCGCCGATCGCGCCGCGGACCAGGTCGTCCCACATGAACCAGAAGCGGTCCTGACCGGGCGTACCGAAGAGGTACAGGATCAGGTCCTGGTCCAGGGTGATACGGCCGAAGTCCATCGCGACAGTCGTCGTCGTCTTGTCGCCGGTGTGCGTGAGGTCGTCGATGCCCGCGGACGCAGACGTCATGACGGCTTCGGTACGCAGCGGGTTGATCTCCGAGACGGCGCCGACGAACGTGGTCTTGCCCACGCCGAAGCCACCCGCCACCACGATCTTCGCGCTGGTGGTTGAACGGGCCGCGCCGCCGCTAGAGCTTGCGAAGTCCACTGAGCACCCTTTCGAGCAGTGTCACGTCTGGCTGACCGCCGGCGGCCTCGTCGCCGCCGGGCTGGTGGATGGCGACAAGTCCGGCCTCCGCCAGGTCGGCGACGAGGATACGGGCAACGCCGAGGGGGATGGAGAGAAGTGCCGAGATCTCGGCCACCGATTTGATCTCGAAGCACAGTCGGCAGATCCGCTGGTGCTCGGGCAACTGCCCCTGCAGCCGGGCCGGATCGGCCGTCGTACTGACCAGCGCCTCGATGGCGAGCTGGTAACGCGGCCGGGTCCGGCCGCCGGTCATCGCATAAGGACGCACCAGCGGGTTGTGCCCGCCGGACGCGCCGGAACCGCCCGCACCCCGGCGCGAGGCGCTCGGCGCGCCGACCGGAGCAGGCTGCTGGGCCTGAGGCTGCTGGTAGGGCTGTGCTGCGCCCTGTCTGCTCGGGGCGGAGGGAAAGTTGAACCGGTTCTGCGTGGTGTCGCCGTGCGGCTGCGATCCGTCAAAACCGTTGTAAGGGCGTCCGCCCGGGGGTGTACCCACGTCTCCTCCTCCGACTGCCTCGCGGTCCATGTCCCTGTGGAGCCGCGCCACCGCACCTTACGGTGCGGTGGCGTGAAACGCACTGTCTGTCTGTTAGTTGAGAAGACTTCCCTGAAGCTCCGCCCGGAGGTCAGGAGTCAGAACGCTGCCCGCGCGATCGACGAGCAGAGCCATCTCGTAGCCCACGAGACCGATGTCGGCCTCCGGGTGCGCGAGCACGGCCAGCGAAGAGCCGTCCGAGATCGACATGATGAAGAGGAAGCCCCTCTCCATCTCCACGACGGTCTGGTTGACCGCACCGCCCTCGAAGATGCGGGACGCGCCCGCGGTCAGCGAGGTCAGTCCGGAGGCGACGGCCGCCAGCTGGTCGGCGCGGTCCCGGGGGAAACCCTCGGACATCGCCAGCAGGAGTCCGTCGGCGGAGACCACCACCGTGTGGGACACCCCAGGGGTGTTGTCCACGAAGTTGGTGATCAACCAGTTCAGATTCTGCGCCGCCTGGCTCATGCTCACACTAACGCTCCTGGTTGTAGGTACTGCCCGGGCCGAGGCCCGATCCGTTCGTGTCCGTTCCCGCGGTGCGTCCCTGCTGGACACCACGGCGCAGGTTGCTCAACCTGCCCCGTACGTCCTCGGGAGCGCGGGAGACCTGGGGGCCGCCCTGCGGGGTCTGCTCCGCCGTGCCCTCGACCAGATTGGCCTTCGGGACCCGCTTCGGAAGACCGGACGAGGTGACCCCGCCCGCCTTCGGGTCGCGGAGCTTCTCGGCCCGCTGCCAGCGCTCGTCGTTCGTCGAGCGCCACTCTTCGGTGCCGTCGGCCTGGTTCTGCTGAACCGGCTGCTGGGCCGGCTGCTGGACCGTCCGCGTGGGCAGACCCTGCTGCGCGGGCTGGGAGGCCTGCGCTGCGGTGCTGCCACGGCGCGGCAGACCGGCGTCGGTCATCGCGTGGCCGGCGTCCGGGGTGGGGCTCGGCGTGGGCCCCGGACGGTCGAAGCCTACGCGCTCGGGGGCCGGTTCGGGAGCGGGGGGCGCAGATTCCGCATTCGCACCGTACGCCTGCTCGTAGCCGCCCTGGTACGCGCCCTGATCCTGCCAGTCACCCTGGTGGGGCTGGGGCTCGTAGGCGTTGTCGTACTGCGGCTGACCGTTGTCCTGACCCTGGTAGGCCGGTTCCGCATAGCCCTGCTCGGCATACCCGCCGACGGGCTGGCCGTAGCCGTCGTAGCCCTGCTCCTGGTACGCGTAGCCGTCGTTCTGCGGAGCCTGGTTGCCGTAGTCGGGAGCGTACTCCTGGACGTACTCCTGCTCCTGCGCGTACTCCTGCTCGTACGACTGCTGCTGCCCGTCCACCTCGTCGCGGTAGAGCGGACGCTCGCCGCTGTGGGCCTGCGACTCCAGGGCCGCACGGCGCTCCTCACGCATCAGCGAACGGTTCACCGGGTCGAGCTGGCGGTCGTCCGCCGGCTGCTCGTAGCGGGAGTCGTCGAAGCCGAGCTCCGCCGCGGTCCGCATCTGCGGCTGCGCAGGCTCGAAGGCGTGCTGCTGCTGTTGCGGGATGATCTGAGAGACCGTGAAGTCGTTCTCGGGGAGCTGCTCGCCACCACCACCGTGGGTGATCGCGTCCGGCAGCATGACCAGCGAGGTCGTACCGGCCTGCTCGCCCGAGGGGCGGAGCTGGACACGGACGCCGTGCCGGTCGGCCAGCCGGCCGACCACGAACAGGCCCATGCGCTGCGAGACGGCGGCGTCCACGGTCGGCGGGTTGGCCAGCTTGTGGTTGATGTCCGCGAAGTCCTCGGCGGTCAGGCCGATTCCCTTGTCGTGGATCTCGACCATCACGCGGCCGTCGGGCAGTCGGGTCGCGGTGACGCGGACCTTGGTCTGCGGCGAGGAGAACGTGGTGGCGTTCTCCAGGAGCTCGGCGAGGAGGTGCACGAGGTCGGTCACGGCCTGGCCGTGGATCTCGGCGTCGGGGACACCGGCGAGCTCGATGCGCTCGTACTGCTCCACCTCGGAGGAGGCGGCGCGCATGACGTCGACGAGCGGCACCGGCTGGTCCCAGCGGCGGCCCGGCTCCTCGCCGGCGAGGACGAGGAGGTTCTCGCCGTTGCGGCGCATACGGGTGGCCAGGTGGTCCAGCTTGAAGAGGTTCTCCAGCTGGTCCGGGTCGGCCTCGTTGTTCTCCAGGTCGGTGATGAGGGTCAGCTGGCCCTCGATCAGGGACTGGTTACGGCGCGACAGGTTGGTGAAGATCGCGTTGACGTTGCCCCGGAGCATGGCCTGCTCGGCGGCGAGCCGGACGGCCTCACGGTGGACCTGGTCGAAGGCGCGGGCGACCTCGCCGATCTCGTCCTGGGAGTCGATCGGGATGGGCTGGACCCGGGTGTCGACCCGGCCCGGCTCGGTACGGGACAGCTGGTCGACGAGCATCGGCAGACGCTGCTCGGCGATGGCGAAGGCGGCGGTGCGCAGCTCGCGCATCGAGCGGCTCATCTGGCGGGCCATCATCCCGGCCAGGATGAAGGCCGCCAGGAGGGCGATGACGACGATGCCACCGTTGACGAAGGCGTCCGTCTTGGCGTCCGAGGAGATGTTCGCCGCCTCGGTCACGGCCTTGTCGACGAGCTCCTTCTCGACCGTGGTGTAGCCGTCGAACTTGCCGGTGGCCACGGCCATCCAGGTCTGGGCGGTGATGCCCTTCTGCTTCAGCGCGGCGATCGCGTCGGCGTCCGGGGCCGCACCGATCTCCTTGACCACACCGGTGAAGACGGAGCCGTCGGGCCCCTTCGGCAGGTCGAGGCCCGCCTCCTGCATCTTCTCCGCGCCGTCCTTGGCCTTCTCGGTCATGACCTCCTTCAGGCGGTCCACGTCCGCCTGGGTGCCACCGGAGTTGTACTCGCCGAGGGCGATCTGCTCCAGGTAGTTGTAGGAGTTGAACGCCACGGACTGCTGGGCGAAGATCGCGTCCTTCTGGCTGGGCCGGACGAGCAGCTGCATGCCGATCGAGCGCTGCAGCGACGCGGCGCCCTTGGCGAGCTGGACGGCGTAGAGCGTACGGCCGTAGGCGGTGACGTTGCCGGTGCCGAGGCCGAGCTCGTTGGAGAACTCCATCAGGAAGTGCTGGACACCGGTGTACCCGAGCTGGGTGTTCACGGGGTCCAGAGCCTGGGTGTAGGCGATCTGGCGCAGCTTCTCGAGCTTGGGCTCCTCGCCCCTGAACAGCTTCAGGCGGCGCTCCAGGCCCTCGCCCTCGGGCATGTTCTTGACGGCCTCGTCGAACTTGACCTTGGCGGCGTCGGTGGCCGCGTAGGCCTGCGTCACCTCGTCGCTCTTGCGGTCCTCGGCGCTCTTCGCCGTGAGGAGCGGAGCGGCGGTGAGGTCACGCTCGTTGAGCAGCGCCTGGCTGTACTCCGAGGCGGCGCGCACGATCAGCGCCGTCTTCTCGGCGTTCTGGGCCTCCTGCCAGGTGTCGATCGACCCCTTGACCTGGAAGCCGCCCATGACGAGGCCGACCAGCACGGGTATGAGGAGGATCGCGTTCAGCCTGGTCGGTACGCGCCAGTTGCGCGGGGACAGCTTGCTCGAGCTGCCCTGGCCGCTGCCGGCCTGGGGCGTCACCGGCGGTTCAGCGGGCGACGCCACCATGCGTGCCGGCGGCGTGAAGTTGCCTCGCGCCTGCTGCTCCGCGGAGCTTTCCTTGCTTCGCCTCACTCGACCAACAACCTCTCGGCGTCGGCACCTACGTTGTGCCGGTGTTTCGTTCAGGGCCGTACTACTCGGGAGTTCATGAATTGCAGCACGTGAAGGGTGTCCCTTCCAAACAGCCCTGAGCACCGGTTTTGGCCACTCCGAGCCCAAGATAAAACGGGCATAAAGAACGAGCCCCGCCAAATTGCGAGGCTCAGGTGAGCACAGTGGCACCAATTGGATGCGTCGGGTGTCCGTGGGGCTGCAATTCTCATTCGAAACGTTATGAACACGGGGGCGGGCCGTGTCGAACGACACAGACCGCCCCCAGGAGGCGTACGACAACTTCCGTAGAAGATCGCCTACTTGAGTCGTGCCATCAGCGCATGTTCGACAAGCGTGATCAAAGCGCTCTTGGCGTCCGCGCGGTGGCGGGCGTCGGTGGTGATGATGGGAGTGCCCGGACCGATCTGAAGCGCCTCGCGGACCTCGTCGGGGGAGTACGGCTGATGCCCCTCGAAGCCGTTCAGGGCGATGACGAACGGCAGGCCGCTGTTCTCGAAGTAGTCGACGGCCGGGAAGCAGTCGGCGAGACGGCGGGTGTCCACGAGTACGACGGCGCCGATGGCACCGCGGACCAGGTCGTCCCACATGAACCAGAAGCGGTCCTGACCGGGCGTACCGAAGAGGTACAGGATCAGGTCCTGGTCCAGGGTTATACGGCCGAAGTCCATCGCCACCGTCGTGGTGGTCTTGTCGCCGGTGTGCGTGAGGTCGTCGATGCCCGCCGAGGCCGAGGTCATGACGGCCTCGGTACGCAGCGGGTTGATCTCCGAGACGGCGCCGACGAACGTGGTCTTGCCCACGCCGAAACCGCCCGCCACCACGATCTTCGCGCTGGTGGTCGACCGCGCCGCGCCGCCGCCGCTAGAGCTTGCGAAGTCCACTGAGCACCCTTTCCAGCAGTGTCACGTCCGGCGTGCCGCCGGCCTCTCCGTTGCCCGGCTGGTGGATCGCCACCATGCCGGCCTCCGCCAGGTCGGCGACGAGGATCCGGGCGACGCCGAGCGGCATGGACAGCAGCGCCGAGACCTCGGCCACCG
Source organism: Streptomyces sp. NPDC056222 (assembly GCF_042264065.1). Classification (NCBI taxonomy): domain Bacteria; kingdom Bacillati; phylum Actinomycetota; class Actinomycetes; order Kitasatosporales; family Streptomycetaceae; genus Streptomyces; species Streptomyces sp. NPDC056222. The sequence continues at coordinate 6,002 of NZ_JBHJTL010000141.1, forward strand.
ACTTGACCTCCCGGCACAGGTGGCAGATCCGCTGGTGCTCGGGGAGCAACGTCGAGAGGTGCGCCGGGTCGGCCGTGGTGCTGACCAGTGCCTCTATGGCGAGCTGGTAGCGCGGCCGGGTCCGGCCGCCGGTCATCGCATAAGGACGCACCAGCGGCTGGTCGCCTTCATGTCCGTACGACTCATCTATCGAGGAGCCGTACGGATCGTGAGAGGCGGGGGGCGGGGTCATGAATCCTCCGGGCGTGACGGCAGGGGTCGAATGCCGTCTGATGGGGCCGGTGGGGGGCCGGATGGGGCGGCCGGACGGTGTGTGTTCCCAGAGTGGCGCGGAGGGGCGGGCCACCCTGTTCGGTGGCTAGTGCAGGAGGCTTCCCTGGAGCTCGGCACGGAGATCCGGGGTGAGTACGCTGCCGGCCCGGTCGACCAGCAGCGTCATCTCGTAGCCCACGAGGCCGATGTCGCACTCCGGGTGCGCGAGTACGGCCAGTGAGGAACCGTCGGAGACGGACATCAGGAAGAGGAAGCCGCGCTCCATCTCCACGACCGTCTGGGCGACGGGACCGCCCTCGAAGATCCGGGACGCGCCCGCGGTCAGCGAGGTAAGTCCGGACGCGACCGCCGCCAGCTGGTCGGCGCGGTCGCGGGGGAATCCTTCCGACATGGCCAGCAGCAGGCCGTCGGCGGAGACCACCACTGTGTGGGACACCCCGGGGGTGTTGTCCACGAAGTTGGTGATCAACCAGTTCAGATTCTGCGCCGCCTGGCTCATCGCGCTCAACTAACGCTCCTGCTGGTGGGTCGGGCCGAGGCGGAAGCTACCCGTGGTCGAGTTGCCCGCCTGACGGCCCTGTTGGATACCGCGGCGCAGATTGGTGAGCCGGCCGCGGACGTCATCGGGTGCACGCGAGACCTGAGGGCCGGCCGTGTGGGCCTGCTCCTGCGCGGTTCCGGGTACGAGGTTGGCCTTCGGGACCCGTCGCGGCAGCCCGGAGGTGGTGACGCCGCCGGCCGCGGGCTTGCGGACCCGCTCGGCCTGGCGCACCAGTTCGTCGTTGGGCGAGGTCCGCCAGGAGGCGGGTCCGCCCTGCTGCTGACCGCCCTCGCCGCCGCCCTGCGCGGCGGGGCGCCGCGGAGCGGGGGAGGCGGGCTGCTGAGGCACGACCGGGGTCTGCATCGTCTGATCGACGGCACCCCGTCCGTTGTCCTGCTGAGCCTGTCCCTGGTCCTGACCGTGGAACCAGTTGGTCTCCAGCGTGTCGTACAGGGGGGTACGGGTGTCGCTCGGGCCGCTCGCCGGAGGCAGGGCCTCGGGCTGGCGAGGCTGCTGCAACTGAGGCTGCTGCGGCTGCTGAGGCAGGTTCCCGGCCGGGCGGGGCGCACCGTAGTCGCCGCCACCGCGCGGGCGCTGGGCCGGAGGCTGCTGCTGGTACCCCTGCGGGGCCTGCGCCTGCTGGGGCGCCTGCTGCGGCTGGCCGAAGTCCGGGCGCGGGAACTGCGCGGTGGACGCCGGGTCCTGCGAGGCCTGCGGCTGGTAGCCCTGAGGAGCCTGCTGCTGCCGTCCGAGGTCCGGGCGGGGGAACTGGCCCGTGGAACCGGGGCCCTGAGGCGCCGTCGGACGGGGGTACTGACCCGTGGTCTCCGGCTCCTCGTGGCCGCGCGGCGCGTCCAGCGGCGACATCTCCTGCTGCGGGCGGCGGACCGGCTGCGCCGGGTCGTTGCCCCAGCTGGTGGTCTGCGGACGCTGCTGCTGCGGGTTGCCCCCGGGCAGCTCGGCGCGCGGGTAGCCGTTCTGGGCGGGGCGATTGCCCTGGCCCTGCTGCGGCTGCTGGGGAGCCTGGCCCTGGTTGCCCTGGTTGCCCTGGTTGCCCTGGTTGCCCTGGCCGCCCCAGACGTCCGTACGGGACGGAATGGCGCTCTGCGCACCGCCGAACCCACCGGAACCGAGGCCCGGACGCTGCGGCTCCTGGGGGACCTGCGGCATCTGCGAGGTCTGCTGGCCCTGGGGCTGCGGCTGCTGCGGCGCCTGACCCTGCGGACCGTTCGGGCGCTGAGCACCGTCACGTCCGGGCAGCGCCGCACGCGGCCCGCTGCCCGCACCGACCTGGCCGCGGGCGGCACTCGGACCGGCACCGAGCCGGCCGGCCGCCGCGGACGAGGCGGACGGCGCGCCGCCGAGGCCCGGACGGCCACCGGCGCCGGGACCACCGGCCGCACCCGGACCACCGGTCAGGCGGCCACCGGAGGCGGAGGGAGCCTGCGGCATCGCGCCCTGGCCGCCGGGACCCTGCTTGGGCGCGGGCTTCTTGCCGCCGTGGGCGACGTCGACGGGGAGCATGACGAGCGCGGTGGTGCCGCCGGAGTCCGACGGGCGCAGCTGGATCCGGATGCCGTGTCGCAGGGACAGGCGGCCGACCACGAACAGACCCATGCGTCGGGAGACGGAGACGTCCACGGTGGGCGGCGACGCGAGCCGCTCGTTGATCGCGGCGAGGTCCTCGGGGGAGAGGCCGATGCCGGTGTCGTGGATCTCGACGAGGACACGGCCGTCGGGCAGCGCGTGACCGGTGACGCGGACCTTGGTCTGCGGCGAGGAGAACGAGGTGGCGTTCTCCAGCAGCTCGGCGAGGAGGTGCACGAGGTCGTTGACGACGCGGCCGGCGACCTCGGTCGCCGGGACCGCGGCCAGTTCGATGCGCTCGTACTGCTCCACCTCGGAGGCGGCGGCACGGAGCACGTCGACCAGCGGGACCGGACGGGTCCAGCGACGGCCGGGCTCCTCACCGGCGAGGACGAGGAGGTTCTCACCGTTACGGCGCATACGCGTCGCGAGGTGGTCGAGCTTGAAGAGCGAGGAGAGCTGGTCCGGGTCGGCCTCGCGGGACTCCAGCTCGGAGATGAGCGAGAGCTGACGCTGGATAAGGCCCTGGGAGCGGCGCGAGAGGTTGGTGAACATCGCGTTGACGTTGCCCCGCAGCAGGGCCTGCTCGGCGGCGAGGCGGACCGCCTCGCGGTGCACGTCGTCGAAGGCCGCGGCCACCTGACCGATCTCGTCCCGGGAGTGCACACCGACGGACTCGACGGAGGTGTCGACGTCCTGCGGGTCGGCCTCGGAGAGCTGCTTGACGAGCTCGGGCAGACGGTCCTGGGCGACCTTGGTCGCGGTGTCCTGGAGCCGGCGCAGCGAGCGGATCATGGACCGCGCCACGACGAAGGCGCCGACGAGCGAGACACCGAGGACGAGGAGGATCAGCGCACCGTTGATGATGGCGTCGCGCTGCGACTCGGCGCGCAGCTCACGGGCCTTGGTGTCCATCTGGCCGAGCAGGTTGGCCTCGATGCGGCTCATCGCGACGATCTTGGTGCCGTACTCGTCGGTGAAGTTCAGGTGACCGCGCAGCGTGCGGCCGGCCAGGCCGCTGTCGGTGCTCAGCACCCGGTCCGCGTACTTGTCGGCGGCCTCGATGGAGGGGTTGCCGGTGGTGAGCGAGGCGGTCAGCTCGGCGGCGTCGCCACCGGCCGACTCGTAGATCGTCTCGAAGGACTTGAGCTCGACCTTCTCACCCTGCTGGGCGGCGTAGCCGTAGAGGCGGTCGCCCTGCTCCAGATTGCCCGGCCGGCTGTCGCCCGAGGGCAGCGCGGAGGCGATGATCGCCTGCTGGACGGAGGCGTACTCCTTGGCGGACGAGAACGCCGCGAGCGCTCGGGTCCGCTTGATCATCTCGGGGTTGCTGGTCGCCTGCGCCATGTCCTGGGAGAGGCTGAGCAGCGAGCGGATCAGTCGGCTGTACGCCTCGACCGTCACCGAGTGGGAGACGCCCTTCTTGTACGCCTCCTGGCGGATGCCGCCGATCTGGACGACCTGGGACGCGATCTGGCTGACGTTCTGACGGATGCTCTGCAGCGCCTCGTCGCCCTCGGTGGCGGGGATGTCCCCGGTGGCGTCCATGAACGCCTTCTGGGCCCGGTCCGTCGCCTTGCGCGGGTTGGAGACCTGGTAGTCGCCGGCCGACTTCCCGTTGGCCAGCGGACCGGCGGAGAGGTCACGCTCGGTCTGCAGGGCCTGGGCGAGGTCGGTCGCCTCCTGCGTCAGCTTGGTGAGCAGCTGCAGGTGGTCGAGCTGCTCCATGTCCTGGAGCGACTCGCTGATTCGGATGCCGCCGAGGCTGGTGGCCGCGACCACGGGGAGGGTCAGCAGGGCGACCAGACGCGTCGAGATACGCCAGTTGCGCAGGGCTATTCGCGGCCCGACCTCGTTCTCGGCCTTGGGCTTCTGCGCGGTGGCGGCGGGTTCGGTGGCAGAGGTCGTGGCGCCGGAGCGCGCGGAGGCCTCACCGCCCTTGTCTGCCGGACCCTTGCCCGGGTTCGGGGCGTGCTGGGCCGAGGAACCGCGGTCGGTTCCGGCGCGAGGCTCTTGCTCCGCGGCAGCGTTGCTGCCATCCCTCTTGAATCGTCCCTGCACTAGCGTCGCAACCTCTGGACCAGGCGCCCTTCCGCGTGAACGGAGAGGACGGTGTCGGCGTCTCGGGACGCGGAATGCGCCCCATGGTGGTCGTCGATGACCGGCGCAGTTCCCCCTTCCCCGCCGCTCACCCGGCGCTGCGTTGCGCCCCTCTGCGCGCCGGCTTGAAACCCGCGGCGGTGCGTGGAATTCCAGCACAGTGCCGGATCTCCAACAAGGCCCGCGTCTCGGGCATCGAGCGGCATAACAACCCGTGAACATCATGTCACGCCACGTAGAAGATGATCATGGAGGAATCGGACTTATTGCGCCCAAAGGCTCATGGAGTCCGAGTGTCCCAGTCGCCATGATCAGGAGCGGAATGAAGCATTCAGTGGGGAAATGTCCGTTTCCGTGACCCCTGGGAACAGTCCGTAATGCCCGGATCGTCCCGTCAGTGGTGAGCAAACTCACACCTAGATCGTTGCCTTCCCCATGCATTCGAAGGGAATTGCACGTTTAGCCTGACGCTTTACACGACTCCCCGTTCTGTAGAGGCTCGCGAAAACATGAAGACGACGATGCTGCTCCGCTCCACGGCCAACCCCCGCCGCACCACGCTCGCCCACCTCGAGGACGCCGAGCAGCTCGGCCGGGGCGCGCAGCTGGAGCACGTGGCCGAGCTCCCCACGCAGACGGCCAACCCCCGCCGCACGGTCCTCATGACCGCCCCCGAGGCGGCGCAGACCGCACAGTAATACGGCAGGAGCCGCCCCTCACCGCGTTAGCCTGGAGCGTCAGACTCCAGCAAGTACCAAGTGAGGGGCGACAGCACTCGTGCGCATCGCCAGATTCTCCATCGACGGCAATGTCGCCTTCGGCGCCGTCGAGGGCGAGGGAACCGTCGAGTCCGGCGGCCTGGTCCTCGACATCATCAAGGGCATCCCGTACACCGACTTCGAGCTCAGCGGCACCAAGGTCCCGCTCGGCAAGGTACGGCTCCTGCCGCCCGTGCTCCCCAACAAGGTCGTGGCCATCGGCCGCAACTACGCGGAGCACGCAGCCGAACTCGGCAACGAGGTCCCGGAGGTCCCCGTCGCCTTCTTCAAGCCGACCACCTCGGTGATCGGCCCCGGCGACGCCATCGAGTACCCCTCCTTCTCCAACGAGCTGCACCACGAGGCCGAACTGGCCGTGGTCATCGGCCGTATGTGCCGCGAGGTCCCGCGCGAGCGCGTCAAGGACGTCATCTTCGGCTTCACCTGCGCCAACGACGTCACCGCCCGCGACGCGCAGGCGCGCGAGAAGCAGTGGGCCCGGGCCAAGGGCTTCGACACCAGCTGCCCGCTGGGCCCCTGGGTCGAGACGGGGCTGGACCTGGCCGCGGCGAGCGACCTCACCATCCAGGCCACGGTCAACGGCGAACAGCGCCAGCTCGGTCGCACCAGCGACATGATCCGCTCCATCGAGGACCTGGTCGTCCACATCACCGAGGCCATGACGCTGCTCCCGGGCGACGTCATCCTCACCGGCACTCCCGCCGGGGTCGGCCCCCTCAACGTCGGCGACGAGGTCGCCGTCACCATCGAAGGCATCGGCACTCTCACCAACAAGGTGATCAAGCGTGGCTAACGCGAACGTCCGCGTACGTTTCTGTCCCTCCCCGACCGGCAACCCCCACGTGGGTCTGGTCCGCACCGCCCTCTTCAACTGGGCCTTCGCCCGGCACAACCAGGGCACCATGGTCTTCCGTATCGAGGACACCGACGCGGCCCGCGACTCCGAGGAGTCGTACAACCAGCTGCTCGACTCGATGCGCTGGCTCGGTCTCGACTGGGACGAGGGCCCCGAGATCGGCGGCCCCCACGAGCCGTACCGCCAGTCGCAGCGGATGGACATCTACAAGGACGTCGCCGAGAAGCTGCTCGCCGGCGGCTACGCCTACCACTGCTTCTGCACCGCCGTGGAGCTCGAGGTCCGTCGTGACGCGGCCCGCCTCGCCGGCAAGCCCTCGGGTTACGACGGCACCTGCCGCAACCTGAGCGACGAGCGCATCGAGCGCTACCGGGCCGAGGGCCGCGAGTCGATCGTCCGCTTCAAGATGCCCGACGAGCCGATCACCTTCACCGACCTGGTCCGCGGCGAGCTCACCTTCACCCCGGACAACGTCCCGGACTACGGCATCGTGCGCGCCAACGGCGCCCCGCTGTACACGCTCGTCAACCCGGTCGACGACGCGCTGATGGAGATCACCCACGTCCTGCGCGGCGAGGACCTGCTCTCCTCCACGCCGCGCCAGATCGCGCTCTACAAGGCGCTGATCGAGCTGGGCGTCGCCAAGGAGATCCCCGCCTTCGGCCACCTGCCGTACGTGATGGGCGAGGGCAACAAGAAGCTCTCCAAGCGCGACCCGCAGGCCTCCCTCAACCTCTACCGGGAGCGCGGCTTCCTCCGCGAGGGCCTCCTGAACTACCTCTCCCTCCTGGGCTGGTCGTTCTCGGCGGACCAGGACATCTTCACCATCGAGCAGATGGTCGAGAAGTTCGACATCGCCGACGTCAACGCCAACCCGGCGCGGTTCGACCTCAAGAAGGCCGAGTCGATCAACGCCGACCACATCCGCCTGCTGGACGTGAAGGCGTTCGCCGCGGCCTGCGAGCCCTGGCTGACGGCCCCGCACGCCAACTGGGCGCCCGAGGACTTCGACCGCACCGCCTGGGAGGCCATCGCGCCGCACGCCCAGACCCGGGTGACCGTCCTCTCGGACATCACGGCCAACGTGGACTTCCTCTTCCTGCCGGAGCCGGTCTTCGACCAGCCGTCGTGGGACAAGGCCATGAAGGGCGAGCCGGCCGCGCTGCTCACCACCGCGCGCGCCAAGCTCGAGTCGGCCGACTGGAACGACCCGGAGTCCCTCAAGAACGCGGTCCTGGCCGCCGGCGAGGAGCACGGCCTGAAGCTCGGCAAGGCCCAGGCCCCGGTCCGCGTCGCGGTCACCGGCCGCACGGTCGGCCTGCCGCTCTTCGAGTCCCTGGAGATCCTGGGCAAGGAGAAGAGCCTCACCCGCATCGACGCGGCGCTGGCGAAGCTGGCTGCGTAACGCCTGCCGGTACGCGACGAGGCCCCGGCTCC
>NZ_JBHJTL010000142.1:0-13127 GCF_042264065.1 Streptomyces sp. NPDC056222
CCGTTCCCGTCAGGGAGCGGGCTCCGGGGGCGCTTCCTGTGCTCGGTCGGCGGTCAGCTCCTCCTCCAGGGCCCTGGCGCGCTCCGACAGCCTGCGTCCCTTGCGGGCGCGTCCGTCCGGCTCCGCCGGCTCGGAGGCCGTGCGGTCGCTGCCGGATCCCGTCTGTCCGGGGACCCCGGCGAGCGGCGGCACGATCGGGCGGCCTCCCTTGCCGCGTATCACCTTCCGAACAGGCTGCGCGGTCCTGCGGGTGCGGCTCTCCTGCGCGGTCGGCAGGACGTCGGGTTCGCTGCCGGGTTCCTCCGTGTGCGGACGGGTGCCCTCGTCGTGCAGCGGTGGGCCCGCGTTCGCGTGCTGCGGCTCGTCCTGCGGAAGGTCCTGTTCCGGCCTCCGGTCGAGGAGTTCGCGCTCGGTGCGCATGCGCGCCTCGGTCTGGAGGACGACGGCGGGCGGTTCGAGGAGTCGCGCGAAGGGCAGCGGGATGACGCGGGCGCCGTCACCGTCGCCGGTGTCCGTGCGTCGCTGCGGGCGGCGGATTCCACGCGCGTCACCCTGACCCTGCGCGTAGGCGTCGGCCACGCGCTTCTCGTACTCGCGCCGTATGCGCGGGAGTTCCTCCGACATCGCCTCGGCCCAGCCTGCGGTGAAGGCGGCTGCCTCGCGGCGGTCGACCACCGAACGCGGCATCACGACCAGGTCCTCGGGTGCGTACCCGTGGACGTGGACCAGTTCGGAAAGCCGTGCGAAGAGGTGCGGCAGATCCGGGTGGGACTCGAGCCAGTCGTTGACCCGCTCCCGCCGGTTAGCGCCCGGCTCCGTGTCCATGCGTCCGCACTGCCTTCCAACCCCCCGGGGTCCCCACGCGCCCCTCGCGCCCCTTCGCACCCCGGATGTGTCAGGTCCGGGGAACGCGCCAACCAGAGTACCCCGGTCGAACACAAGCTCCACTCGAGGACCAACTCCTAGGGAGGCGCGGCAGGAAGACACGCCGTCAGATGTTTCAGGCTCGACAAGCTCGAACGTCTGTTCGACAATGCTTCGTACGCAAGTTCGATAGCCGGAAGGCAGGGCACCATGACGTCTCAGACCGGGCGAAGCCGTACCGGGAGCACGCTCCACGATCGCCTCAGCGCGTTGCTCCATGGCCCCGGTCCCCTCGACAAGCGCGCACTGCTCGCCACCCTCGACGCAGAGGTCGCGGCTCGCGAGACCCGCGCGTACACGGCGGGGTGGAACGACGCCCTCGCCGAACTACGCCGCCGCTGACACCCGTACGCCACGAATACGCCACGCCTCGCCGGACGGTGAACCCCGCCGGCCACGCACACGAGCCGCCTGCGCCCTATCAGGGCAGGGCGGCTCGGGCGTTTCCGGCTGCGCCCAGGCCCGCCATCTCCGAATCGAGGACAGCAATGGCCATCATTCCCGGCCCTGTGCAAGATCTCTCCGCAGACCTGGTCAAGACGACCCCGTGGATCGACCACACGAAGGACTACACAGAGACCAAGAAGATGGCGGTCAACCTCTCGACCACCGTCTCGGGCATCTCGAGCACGATCTCGGGCCTCAAGGGCGACATCACCCTCATGAAGGTGGAGATGGCGGGCCTCTTCGCCCTCTCCGTCGGCCTCTTCAAGATCGACTACACCTGGTTCAAGCTCGACGACAAGGGCGTCACGATCAACGGCCGTCAGAGGTTCGGATGGCCGTGGGCGGACAAGGCCAAGCACTTCCAACTGCGCGTGGAGAGTCGCCAGCGGGCTCTCTTCGACGACCAGAAGGCATTGAAGAGGAGGCTCGAGAGGCTGACGGAGCGCCAGACCGAGCTGGGCCGCGCGCAGAGCCGGCTGCGGGCGGCCGAAGGGCGCGAACGCGACACACAGGCCCGATTGAACGAGGGGCGGGGAAGCCAGCAGGCGGTCGACCGGGCCAGGGCGAGAGCAGACCTTGCCAGGCAGGACGTCGAGAGGCTGCAGAAAAGGGTCGACCGCGCGAAGAAGTCCGCCGAACGGCTCGCCAAGAGCGCCTCCAACACCTTCAAGAAGCTCGACGCCCTCGTAGCCAAGGAAGACGACGCGAAGAACCGCTGGAAGAACAACGCCGCGGCGGCGACCAACGACCTCAACGCCCTGCGGGCGGCCCTCGGGCAGACCGCGCTCGCAGCCTCCAGCTGACGAACACCGTCACCACGATCGGCGCCCACTCTCCTCCCCCTCCGTGAAATCAGGTGACCATGTCCCTCACCAAAGCGCTCTCCACCACGTCGTCGGCGCTCAGGAACCTCAAGACCAACGCCCAGCAAGGCGCCCAGGCCATCTCCCGAGTCGGCAGCGGCGCGAACTCCGCGTCAAGCGGGGTCAAGCAGCTCAAGTCCTCCGCACAGTCCACCACCTCTCAGCTCAAGAGCCTCAAGACCGCCACCGACCAGGCCGAGCGGTCCATGACCAAGGCCGGCCAGACCGGCCAGTCCGCCGGAACGAAGCTCGGCAAGTACGAGTCCGGCGCAGGTAAGGCCGCCAAGGGCCAGGACAAGCTCAACAAGTCCATGAAGGGCAACTTCCTCGCCCGCCTGATCGAGCTGTTCATGCCGCTCATCGAGAAGATCGTCGAGATGGCGACGCGCTCGAAGACGATGCAGACGATCATGAAGAAGGCCTTCGGTGCCATCAAGACCGTGATCGGGTCGGTCATGAAGGCCATCGGGCCGATCATGAAGAAAGCCGGCCAGCTGATCAAGACGGTCTGGAACGGCATCAAGTCGGCCATCTCCACGGTGGTCAAGGCGGTCGCCACCGTCATCAAGACCTACGTGAAGATCTGGAAGACGGTCATCACCACGGTCATGAAGGCGATCAAGACGGTGATCAGCACGGTCTGGAACGGCATCAAGGCCGTCATCACTCCGGTCGTCAACTGGATCAAAACCGCGATCCCGAACGCCTTCCGGGCCGTCAAGGACAAGATGTCGTCCATCTGGAACGGCCTCAAGGACATCGCGTCCCGGGCGTTCAACGGCATCAAGAGCGGCGTCTCGGGTCCCATCAACGCCGTGATCGGCCTGATCAACCGGATGATCGGCAGCCTGAACCGGGTCAAGGTCAGCGTCCCCGGCTGGGTGCCGCTGGTCGGCGGCAAGACCTTCGGCGTCAACATCCCGACCATCCCCATGCTCGCCACGGGTGGTGTCGTCATGCCCCGCAGCGGCGGCGTCCCGGCGATCCTCGCCGAGGCCGGCGAGGCCGAGGCCGTCCTCCCGCTCTCCAAGCTGGACCGGCTGCTCGCCCTCACCGCCCGCCGCGCCCAGATGAATGCCCGCACCGGTCTGGCCGGCGCCGCGGGGGCCGGGCTGCACATCGAGCACTACCACGCGGCGCGGGGCAGTGACCCGCAGTCCACTGCGGACGCACTGATGTACCTGGCAAAGGCGCGCGGATGAGTGCCGTCGCCCCCACGCCGGTGTACAGCGGGCAGCTGCTCGCGGGGTTGCCCAGCGCCTTCCGCAACCTCAGCAGCGCCATCCGGCCGGCCGACGCGGCGCTCCGGGAACTGACCCGGGCTCTGCGCGACGCCGCCGGCAAGGCCGGCCGCCTCGCCGGAGAGGCCCGCAGCGCCGCCACCGCCGTCAGCCGATTCCGTACCGACGCCACCTCGGCCGGCGGTTCCGTCACCAAGCTGAGCCGCTCGTCGGCCCACCGCGGCGTGAAGTCGTTCGGCGACAGGGCCGGCAAGGCGAAGACGTCGCTCGGCAGGCTCGGCCAGGGGCTCGGCGGCATCGTCGCCATCCTCCTGCCGCTGCTCCCCATCACCGACATCATCACCAAGCTGATGGAGACCTTCGGCACCCTCACGACCGTCGCCTCCGTCGCCATGGTGGCCATCAACATCGCCATGCGCGCCAACCCGATCGGCTTCCTCGTCGGCATCCTCGTGCCCGTCGCCGCCTTGCTCATCGAGTACGCGATGAACAGCGAGACCGGGCAGCGGATCATGAAGCAGGTCTTCGCGCAGGTCCTCAAGGGCTTCCAGTCGGTGTGGGCGTTCCTCCAGCCGATCATGAAGGTGCTCGGCCAGGCCGTCGGGACCTACTTCAAGGCGTACCTGACCCTGTTCACCACCGCCCTGAAGATCGTCGGATCCGCCATCAGCGGATTCTCCGACGTCCGCGCCTCCGTCACCTCCGCCTCCAACGCCCTGCGCGGAATCGCCTCCAGCTCCATGGGCGGCATCAAGAACGCCGTCCGGCCGATCCTGACCTTCGTCACCGACAAGATCCCCGGCTTCTTCCGCACCGCCAAGGACGCGGTCAGCGGGGCCATGCGCGGAATCGGCGATCTGATCAAGGGCGCGCTCAGCACCGTCGTCGGCGTCGTCAAGGGACCGATCAACGGTCTCATCGCCTTCGCCAACTGGATCATCGACGGCCTCAACAAGCTGAGCTTCAACCTCCTCGGCAAGAAGTTCGGCGTCGACCTCGACAAGATCCCGATGCTCGCCGAGGGCGGTGTCGTCTTCCCCGGCGCCACGGACGCCCCGCGCATCGACCCGCTCACCGTGCTGGAGAACCGCCGCGCCCCGGCCCTCGCCGAGCCGCCCCCACTGCCGCACCGCATACGGGACTTCCACGAGAAGCCCGGCGCCGGACCCCGGTCGACCGCCGAGGACCTGCTCTTCCTCGCGGCCTCCCACCGGTGACCACCCAGCGCCGACCGCCCATCTGACAGCCTCTCAGAAGTGAGGTGACGGCCCCATGGCCGAGACCACAACCGCATACGCCGGAAACACCTACACGGCCGACCTCGCGCCCGGCTCACTGATCACCCAGGACGGGCAGATCCAGTGGGCCGGGCTTCTCATCGGCCCCGGCACCCCGTTCGCCGTCGACCGTTCCGGTCTGACCGGCTGGGAGGACCTGCCCGAGTACGACTCCTCCGACGCCGACCGCCCCACCTCGCACGGCGCCTGGCCGGGCTCCCGGTACGCCAAGCCGCGCAAGGTCGGCGGCGCGATCGTGCTGATGCCGGAGTACAGCGCGGCCACCCAGGCCATCCGCGCCCTGCGGCAGGCCCTCGCCCTGCTCGACGAGGAGCGCTGGCTCACCATCCGGCTGCACGGCGAACTGCTCGCCGTACGCGCCCGCATCGCCCAGCGCGTGGTCCCCGCCGACCAGGGCTTCGCCACCCAGGGCAGCTCGAAGATGTCGATCCAGTGGCTCGCGGCCGACCCGCGCCGCTACGCCGTCAACGAGCAGGTCGCCTCCACGACCGCCCCGCAGCCCGAGTCCGGCCTCACCTGGCCGCTGACCTGGCCGCTCAACTGGGGCGAGGCCAAGTCGACCGGCGACGCCGTCGCCGAGAACACCGGCTCCGCCGCCACCCACCCGGTGATCACCTTCCGCGGTCCGTGCTCCATGCCGACCGTCACAGAGCGGGGCAGCCGGCGCCGCCTGCGGTACGCGATCGACCTGGCCGCGGGCGAGGAGCTCGTCGTCGACACCGCCGGGGGCACGGTCACGCTCAACGGCACCGCCTCCCGCCGGCACACCGCGATGGCGGACTCCAGCCCGGAGGAGCTCTTCCTGCTCGAACCGGGGCGCACCGAGCTGTCCTTCCGGCCCGACGAGGCCACCGAGGACGCCTTGATGACGGTCCGCTGGCGCAGCGCCGAGTGGTGACCCACCCCCACCCCTTCCACCGAAAGAGGTGAACCATGACTGTACGGGCCGCCTGGCTGCAGTCGACCGGTCAGACCCGTGAGGACACTCGCCTCACGCTGGCCGCCCTGCTCACTCCCAGTGGTCAGTCCCCCGAGGAGACCCCGCTGCGCTCCCGACCGGGCATCGTGCCGGGCGGCTTCGTCCTGACCGGGACCGCCGCGATGCAGTGCACCATCGGCACCGGCCGCGCGATCGTCCAGGGCAAGGACACCCGTCAGGGCGCCTACCTGGTCAGCGCGATCTCGCCGGAGACGATCACCATCGAGGACGGCGATCCGCAGTACGACCGGATCGATCTGATCGAACTGGCCGTCGTCGACGACGCCTACGACAAGACCGGCACCACCGATGCCGTCATCCGCCTGGTCAAGGGCGCCCCGCACGCCAACCCCGTGCCGCCCGCCGGCGGCACCGGCAGCTCCCTGCCGCTCTACACGGTCAAGGTCCCGAAGGGCATCTCGGCCGGCAACGGCGGCATCGCCTGGACCACCGCCGCGGTGACCACCCAGCACTGGCCGGTGGTGGCGCTCGGCGGCATCATGCCCACGAGCGGCTTCAAGGGCGCGTACGCCGGGCAGTACCGCGACGCGGGCGGCATGCTCCAGCGCTGGGACGGTACGGCCTGGGTCTCGTACCCGAAGGCCGTCGGCGGCATCGCGCCCGGCACCCAGGTCTCGACCGGCAGCTATCCCGGCCAGTACCGGGACGACTCGGGAATCCTGCAGCGCTGGGACGGCTCGGCCTGGCAGTACGTCGAGGGCGCGGGGAAGATCCTGTTCGCCGCCACCCAGTGGACGACCGCCCAGCAGCAGTCCGTCCCGCCCGGCACATGGACCGTGCTCAATCTGCCGACCGTCGAGGCCGACGACACCAACGGCTGGAACGGGACCCACACGTACGTCGTGCCGCGCAGCGGCATGTGGCGGATCTCGGCACACGCCACCTGGGCCAACGACGGCCAGAGCGGCATGCGCGGCTCCCGCGTCATCGTCGGCGGCGTCGGCCAGTCACGGCTGACCTGGCTCGGTCCCGCCGGCAACGGCGCCATCTCCATCGGCGGCTCCGGCCTGGTGCGGCTCACCGCCGGCAACACGGTCCAGCTGCAGGGCTTCCACAGCCACACCGCCGCGATCAAGACCCTCGGCGGCTCCGGCTACGCCTGCGCCCTCACCGCCGAGTGGCTGAAGTCCTGACACCCCGGCGTCCTGACACCCCGACGTCCTGACACCCCCACGTCCTGACGCCGCCCCTTCCCCGATTGGAGAACCCCATGAACCTGCGCAGCAGCTGGGTCGCCGAGACCGGCCAGACCCGGGAGGACACCCGACTCACCCAGACCGGTGCCACCACCATGCTCAACCCCGTCCAGGTCCGCTCCGGCATCCTGCCGGGCTCCTACACCGGCCAGTACCGGCTTTCCGGCTTCTGGATGACGAACGCCTCCGCCATGTCGGCGACCGTCTCCGAGGGGCGGGCGGTCATCCAGGGCGAGATCTCCCAGGGCGTCTACCCGGTGACCCTGCCGACCTCCGAGACCGTCACCTTCGCCCCGGGCAACTCCCAGTACGGCCGGGTCGACCTCGTCGTCCTGCGGATCTACGACCGGCTCTACGAGGGCCAGCGCAACGAGGCCGTGATCGAGGTCATCGAGGGCGTGGCCGAGCAGACGCCGAAGGCGATGCCGGTCCCGCCGCGCAGCCTCCCGCTGTACGAGGTGACCGTGCCTGCCGGCGTCAGCGCGGGCAACGGCGGCATCCCGTGGGCCACCGCGCTCAAGGATCTGCGTACCCCGGTCGTGGCCGTCGGCGGCATCATGCCCGTCGAGGGTCCGGTGGCCCAGGGTGCGTACCCCGGCCAGTACCAGGACACCGCGGACGGCCAGTTCCAGCGCTGGGACGGCGGCAAGTGGGTCTCGTACCCCGCGGCGGTCGGCGGCATCGTCCCGAACTCCTTCTCCACCACCGCGGCCAGCTACACCGGTCAGTACCGGGACAGCACCGGAGGCCAGCTCCAGCGGTGGAACGGCACGGCATGGGCGCCGGCGGTCCCGGGGCCGCTCTTCGCCGACTCGCTGGACGCCGGGTACACCACGTCCACGACGTACGTGGACACGCTGGTCGAGCGGACGGCCAACCCGCTGAAGCTCACCTTCACCGCGCCGCCGTCCAAGGCCGTCCTGCTGACCTTCGGCTCGCGCATCGAGCTGCACGTCGCCTCCGGCACGGCGGGCATCAAGGGCACGGGCTGGATGGGCGTGCGCCTCACCCAGGGCTCCACCGTGGTGCGCGAGTTGGACGACGAGCTGTCCGTGAAGGCGGCGCGGCCGACCGAGCACGTGGACGGTTTCTCCGCCGCGACCACGCAGCGCCTCTCCAACCTGACCGCGGGCGCGAGCTACACCCTCACCGCCTACTACCGGTCCAGCGACGCGGGCCTGAAGGCCTGGTTCGACAACTCCTTCATCCGCGTCGACCTGCAGGCGTAACCCGACCGACCCCCCAGGAGACCCACCATGGCCCTTCGCAGCGGATGGCTGTCCCCCACCGGGCAGACCCGCCTCGACACCCGTCACACCGACATAGGAGCGACCACCCCCGCCGGGCCCCTCAGCGCCCGCTCCGGCATCGTGCCCGGCACGTACGACGGCAAGTTCCGCGTCGGCGGCCTGTGGATGAGCGGCAACGGGCCGATGACCGCCACCCTCTTTCACGGCCGGGCCGTCATCCAGGGCCCGGTCGCGCAGGGCCCGTACCACGTCACACTCGACACGGACACCGTCCTCACCTTCGCCGACGGCAACCCGCTCCATCCGCGCATCGACCTCGTCGTTCTGCGCGTGTACGACGACCAGTTCGACGGCTCGCAGAAGAGCGAGGCCACGATCGAGATCGTCCAGGGAGAGGCGAAGGCCGTCCCGGAGCCGCCGGTCGCGCCGCCTCTCTCCCTCACGCTGTTCTCGGTCAAGGTCCCCGCCGTGGCCTCCGCCGGCACCGGAGGCATCCCCTGGACCACGTCGGGGACCGTCTCCGACCTGCGGGTCACGACCGCGGGCGTCGGCGGCATCCTGCCCGTCTACAACAACGGGGCGGTACCCGGCAGTTACCCGGGCCAGTACCAGGACAACGACAACGCCCACTTCCTCCAGCGCTGGGACGGCACCGCCTGGGTCGCGTACCCGAAGGAGATCGGCGGCATCGCGCCCAGCGGCACGGTGTCCACCGGCGGTTACGTCGGGCAGTTCCGGGACGCCTCCGGCACGCTCCAGCGTTGGAACGGAACGGCGTGGGTGAACTACCACCCGCCGTACGACATCGAGGTCGCGAGCAACGGCGCCACCGCGGCCACCGGCTGGGGCAGCCCGTCCTTCTCCGCCCGGCGCACCCGCGGCGGCGTCGTCATGGTGCGCTTCGGCGTCACCCGCACCGGCGGGACGATCACCGCCGGTGCCGACGGCCGCATCGCCGACCTGCCCCTGGGCAACCTGCCGGCCGGCTGGTCTCCGGCCATGTCCTTCGAGACGACGGCCTCCGACACCGACGGCTCCGGGGCCGCCACGATCGCGGCCACCAGCTCGCTGGTCACCCTGCGCGACTGGAGCCCCAACGCGACCATCCCCAACGGCCGGACCGTGTGGGTCTCCGCCACCTACGTCCTGTAAGGGGGCCCGCCATGGCACTCGAAACGCCTTACCGGGCGATCTTCTGCGACCTGATCACCGACCAGACCCTCGACATCCTGCCCCTGCGGGACGTCTCCTTCGACGACTACATCGGCAAGGCCGGCTCGCTCTCCGGCACCATCCCCATCCCCAACAAGGACATCGCCGACCGGGTCAAGAAGGTCCAGGAGGGCCGCACCGCGGTCTACCTGGAGCGCGGCGGCGACCTGTGGTGGGGCGGCATCGTGTGGACCGCCACCCTGCAGTCCAGCGGGCGCGGCGTACTGACCCTCGGCGTCCAGGCCGCCACCTTCGACTCGTACGCGAGCCGCCGCCGCATCCGTACCGACATCTCGTTCACGACCCCGACCGACCAGCTGGAGATCGCTCGGCGGCTGTGGAAGGAACTCGACGTCCAGGACGACCCCACGGTGCCCCTGCCCGAGGGGAAGCAGCCGCGCCGGCTCGGGATCACCTACGGCACGGAGACGTCGGAGGTCCTGCGGACGGCCTCCTGGCGCAACGGCGACGAGACCGTCTACCTGGAGGCGCTCGACCAGCTGGCCTCCCTGCAGAACGGCTTCGAGCAGCAGATCCTCGTCTACCGCGACCCGACCGACGGCAAGCGGGTCAGGCAGCTCCGGCTCGGCTGGCCCAAGATCGTCAACGGTGCCACCGACCTGCTCTTCGACCGGCCCGGCGTCATCCTGTCGTACTCCTTCCCGTACGACGCGACCCGCGGCGGCACCACCGCGCTGGCCCGCGGGGCGTCGACGAACTCCAACGCCGGTACCGAGTCCCGGCCGATCCACTCGACCCAGCAGGTCGCCAGCGATCTGCTCGCGGACGGTTGGCCGCTGATCGACCTGTCCTCCGACCACAACGAGGTCACCGACACGCTCACCCTCGACTCGCTGGCCAAGCGGGAACTCGCCGAGGCCCAGGGCGCCGTCGTGATCCCCTCGATCAGCATCCACCTCGGCGGGGTCGTCCCACCTGCGCTCATCGGCCGCATCGCCCGCATCCGGATCACGGACGAGTGGTACTCCGAGGGCCTCGACGCCCGCTACCGCATCATCGGCGTCAAGGTCACTCCCCCGGAGCGCGGCCGCCCCGACACCGCCGAGCTCTACCTTGAGGAGGCCTGATGCCCCAGCTGCCCGAGGACATCATCGACCGGCTCAACCAGATGGAACGCCGGCTCAAGGCCCTGTCCACGGCCGTGAACACCCGGCCGGCGGTCAGCGAGATCCGCCCGCCCGCGCAGACCGGCAGCGTCACCATCAACCGGCCGCTGTTCCGGATCTTCGACGGCTACGGCCACGAGATCTTCGCGGACGACATCATGACCGGCGGTCTCGCCCGGCCCTGGCTGCAGCTGATGCCGCCGATGAACGTCGACAAGGCCCACTGGCCGTCCACCACCAGCGCCACGTTCACCACCGTCGCCAGGTCCTTCAACCCCATCTGGCAGCCGAAGCTGCGGCTGTCCGTGAACACGGCCGTGTCCAGCGGCGCCACCGGTCAGGTGAAGGTACTGGTCGACGGGCAGCAGTTCGGCCCCCCGGTCACCGCCGGCACGACCTACGACCACACCGGCCTGATCCCCGGCGACATGAAGACCCGGTTCGGCCAGACCATGCTGATCGAGATCCAGGCCATGGCCGGCGGCGGGACCGTCTACGCCCAGCCCGTCCTGATCTACGGCACCCAGACCTGACGCCGAGGAGCACACCATGATCATCGACCCCGCACAGCCCTGGGGCGTGGCCATCGACTACGCGGGCCGCGCCGTCGTCACCGAGGGCAGCCACACCCTCGACGTCCGCGTGTACGACAACACGCTCGGCAACACACTGGAGCGAGACCCGGTCACCGGCCAGTACCCGTCGGTGTACGTCACCGCCCAGACCAGCAAGAGCGGCATCGGGGACACCAGCCTGCGCGGCTACGCCACGGTGGTCGTCAACGGCCAGGACGGCGTCCCCGTCGCCCCCGACGCGACCGCCGTCCAGAGCGCCGTCACCGCCGCACTCGCCGACTTCGAGACCCGCCGCGCCGCCTACGCCGCCCTCTGCGCGACCTGGGAACCCGCCCCCGGCCCCGCACCGGCACCGGAGCCGGAGCCCAGCCCCGCGCCGACGCCGTAAGCACCGCGACCCACCCGATACGCCCGCCCCCGTGCGGGCGTTTTTCATTCCCCCGCACACCTGGAGGACACCATGGCCACTCCCCTCACCGCCGATCAGCTCCTCGCCGCCCTGCGCGCCGAGGGCGTCACCGTCGTCGAGCACGACGGCTGGCGGACCCACAACCGCAACCAGGCCGGCCCCTGGGGTCCGGTGAACGGCGTGATGATCCACCACACCGTCTCCAGCGGCACCGCCTCGTCCGTCGAGCTCTGCTACAACGGCTACGACGGCCTGCCCGGCCCGCTGTGCCACGGCGTGATCGCCAAGGACGGCACGGTCCATCTCGTGGGCAACGGCCGCGCCAACCACGCGGGCGGCGGCGACCCCTCCGTCCTCCAGGCCGTGATCACCGAGACCTACGGGGACCGGCCGCCGGCCCCGCACGAGCACCAGGGCAGCGCCGGCGCCGTCGACGGCAACACCCGCTTCTACGGCTTCGAGTGCGTCAACCTCGGCAACGGCACCGACCCCTGGCCGGCCGCCCAGCTCGACGCCATCGAGCGGGCGTCCGCCGCGATCTGCCGCGCCCACGGCTGGGGCGCCAAGTCCGTCATCGGCCACCTCGAATGGTCCGACTGGAAGAGCGATCCGCGCGGCTTCGCCATGCCGGGCATGCGGGACCGGGTCCAGCGGCGGCTCGCCTCCTCACCCGCCAAGCAGCAGCCGGCCGCACAGAAGCCGGCCGCCCCGCGCTACCAGCCGTTCCCCGGCACCTCGTTCTTCAAGACGAACCCGAGCTCCCCGATCGTCACCGCGATGGGCCGCCGCCTCGTCGCCGAGGGCTGCTCCGCGTACGCCACGGGCCCGTCCCCCCGCTGGAGCGAGGCCGACCGGCGCAGCTACGCGAAGTGGCAGCGCAAGCTCGGCTTCAGCGGCTCCGACGCCGACGGCTGGCCGGGCGCCATGTCCTGGAACGCGCTCAAGGTCCCGTACACCAAGTAAGGAGCAACCCCCATGTCCGAAACCGCCAAGCGCACGGCTCGTACCGTCCTGCAGTCCGCGGTCGCGCTCGCCGTCGTCCTCCCCGCGGTCGTCGACGCCTCCGGTCTCCCGGCCACCCTCCCCTGGGTCGCCGGAGCGCTGGCCGCCGCCGGCGCCCTCACCCGGGTGATGGCGGTCCCGGCCGTCCAGAACCTGCTCCCCCGCTGGCTGCGCACCACCCCGGGGGCGGCCGATGACCGAGCCTGAACAGCACGACCCGGTCACCGTCGCCGTCGAACTGGAGCGGCTGCGCGGCACGCTGGAGGCCGGGTTCGCCCGGGTCGACGGCTCGCTGGCGCTGCTCGTGCAGCGCAGTGACCAGACCGACAAGCAGCTCGCCGACATGGAGTCCCGGCTGGACGCCCTGGAGCGCTCCCGCTGGCCGCTCACCAGCATCGCCGCGCTGACGGCGAGCGCCGGCCTGATGCTCGCGGTCTGGGAGCTGGCCGGCCGCTAGTCCTCCTGCTTCGAACATGCCGAAGGGCGGCACCCCGGTGTCGGGGTGGCGCCCATCGGGTAGCACAAAATAATTGTTTTTAGGCACGTAGTAGTAGTACACCACCGGAAACGCCAGGGCCGAGCC
>NZ_JBHJTL010000143.1:0-12747 GCF_042264065.1 Streptomyces sp. NPDC056222
GAGCATCACGCTCCCCGGGCCCTCTCCCCTGTGCGCAGGATCAGCCCAGGCGCTTGACCGCCGCCTCGACGCGCTCGTCGGTCGCGGTGAAGGCCACACGGACGAACCGCTCCCCCGCCACCCCGTAGAAGTCGCCTGGCGCGACCAGGATGCCCTTCTCGGCGAGGTACGCGACCGTCTCCCAGCACGGCTCGTCGCGGGTCGCCCACAGGTAGAGGCTCGCCTCGCTGTGCTCGATCCGGAAGCCGTGCGCCTCCAGGGCCGTACGCAGGGCCGTGCGCCGGGCCGCGTACCGCTCCCGCTGCTCGGCCACGTGCGTGTCGTCGCCCAGGGCGGCGACCGTCGCCGCCTGCACCGGGGCGGCGGTCATCATGCCGCCGTGCTTGCGGATCTGGAGCAGCTCGCCGAGGACGGCCGCGTCGCCCGCGATGAACGCGGCGCGGTAGCCGGCCAGGTTGGAGCGCTTGGAGAGCGAGTGGACGGCGACGATCCCCTCGTACGTACCGCCGCAGACGTCCGGGTGCAGGACCGAGACCGGGTCGGCCTCCCAGCCGAGCTCCAGGTAGCACTCGTCGGAGAAGACGAGGATGCTGTGCTCGCGCGCCCAGGCCACGATCCGGGTCAGCTCGGCCTTGCCGAGGACCTTGCCGGTGGGGTTCGAGGGTGAGTTGAGCCAGAGCAGCTTGACCGCCGCCGGGTCGAGATCGGCGACCGGGTCGTCGTAGACGACGGGCTCGGCGCCGCAGAGACGCGCGCCGACCTCGTACGTCGGGTACGCGAGCCGCGGGTAGGCGACCTGGTCCCCGGCGCCGAGCCCCAGCTGCGTCGGCAGCCAGGCCACCAGCTCCTTGGAGCCGACGACCGGCAGCACGTTCGTGTGCGCGAAGCCGACCGCGCCCAGGCGCCGCTCGCACCAGCCCGTCAGCGCGTCCCGCAGCTCGGTAGTGCCCCACACCGTGGGATAGCCCGGCGAGTCGGCCGCCGCGACCAGGGCCCGCTGGACCAGCTCCGGCACCGGGTCGACGGGCGTGCCCACGGACAGGTCCACGATGCCGTCCGGGTGGGCGGCCGCCGTCTTCTTGTACGGCTCCAGCTTGTCCCAGGGGAAGACGGGCAGGCGCGAAGAGACTGCGCTCACGAGTTGGCTCACTTCCTCGTACGTACGGGGTGACGCGTCGGGAAACGCGTCGGTCCCGTACAGCGGGCGAGGCCGTACGGGACCGAGGGCGGGTGATCAGCCGTTCTGCGGCGGCAGAGCGGCGATGAAGGGGTGGTCGCGCTCGATCAGGCCGAGCTTGGAGGCACCACCGGGAGAACCGAGCTCGTCAAAGAACTCGACGTTCGCCTTGTAGTAGTCCTTCCACTCCTCCGGGGTGTCGTCCTCGTAGAAGATGGCCTCGACCGGGCACACCGGCTCACAAGCACCACAGTCGACGCATTCGTCCGGGTGGATGTACAAGGACCGGGAGCCCTCGTAGATGCAGTCGACGGGGCACTCCTCGATGCAAGCCTTGTCCTTGACGTCGACACAAGGCTGCGCGATGACGTAGGTCACGCTGTCGTTCCTCCTCGGTAGGGCTGGTCTGCGCGGGAGCGCGGCGTCGTCGATGCCCGCCCCTAGTATCTCCGTTCTTGGGGACGATCCGAACAGGAGGGGCGGAGAAGCTGTGGAATTCACCGCTGGAGGGCGCCTTGAGGTGCGTATTACCCGCGCTGACGTGGGAAAACGTGTCTCAGTTCGGTACGTGACGGAGTCCGGTGCCCCGGGTGAGCGCTTCACCGACGCGGTCGGCGTTCTCACATCATGGGACGCGGGTGTGCTGCTGATCACACGCAGGACCGGTGAGACTGTCCGGATCGCGGAATCCACGCTGGTCGCGGGCAAGGTGGTCCCCGCCGCCCCGGCCCGCCGACGCGGCCCCGCGACCTCCTTCGAGGAGCTGGCGCGGGTGCTGGCGCGGGCGTGGGAACCGGTGGAGAGCGAGCCGCTCGGGGAGTGGACCCTGCGGGCCGCCGCCGGATTCACGCGACGGGCCAATTCGGCCCTGCCGCTCGGCGATCCGGGGCTGCCCCTCGACGAGGCGCTGGAGCGGGTACGCGACTGGTACGCGCAGCGCGACCTCCCGGCGTACATCCAGACGGCGACCGGCGCCGAGGGCACGCAGGAGCTGCTCTGCGCGGAGCTGGAACGGCGCGGCTGGCACGCGGAGGTCTCGGCGGAGGTACGGACCGGAGGGCTGGCACCGATCGCGGACCTGGACGCGGACGTGTCCTCCGTACTGCTCTCCCGGTCCCTCGACGCCTCCTGGCTCGGGCGCTACAACCGGTCCGGCGAGCCCGGCCCGCACGTGCTGAAGGTGCTGACCGGCGGCCCGAGTGTGTGGTTCGCGTCCGTACCGGGCACGGAAGACATACCGGCCGCGATCGGACGCTGCGTGGTGGACGGTCGCTGGGCCGGGTTCATGGCGGTGGAGGTCGACCCCGCGTACCGGCGTCAGGGCCTGGCCACAGCCGTCATGACGGCGCTCGCCCGGCAGGCCCTCGACGAGGGTGCGTCGGCGGCCTGGCTCCAGGTGGAGAAGGAGAACGACGGGGCGCGGGTGCTGTACGAGGGGATGGGCTTCGCGGTCCATCACCACTACCACCACTACCGAGCGGCGGAGGCGTGAGCGAGGTGACCGACGTGACCGGCCGGCGGCGGGAGTTCGCGCAGGAGGCCCGTGCACGGCGCCCTGATCTCGCACGGCTCTGTCTGCTGATCGGCGCGGAGGCGGACCCGGCGGTCACGGAGGCCGACCTCGACGCGGCGGAGATCGAGCTGGACCGGCTGGCCGGTGAGCTGCCGTACGGCATCCGCGACCCCGAGGAGTGGGTGGCGGCGCTCGCCCGGCTGCTCGGCGGCCGGTACGGCTTCCAGGGCGTCCCGGCCGACTACCAGCGCCTGGAGTCCTCCCTGCTCCACGAGGTCCTCGCGCGGAGGCGGGGCCTGCCGATCCTGCTGTCGGTGGTCTGGATGGAGGTCGCGCGCAGGGCGGGTGCGCCGGTGTACGGGCTCGGCCTGCCGGGCCACTTCGTCGTCGGCTTCGGCGACCCGTCGGCCCAGGTCCTCGCGGACCCCTTCGCGGGCGGCCGGGCGATGACGGGCATCGACGCGGAACTCCTGGTGGCGGGCGCGACGGGCGAACCCCTGGAACCGTCGATGCTGCGCCCCGCGGACCCGCTGGAGATCGTTCTCCGCATCCTCAACAACATCCGCGCCTGGGCCACACCCCGACCGGAACGCTCGGCCGTCGCACTGTGGGCGGTGGAACTCTCCCTGCTCCTCCCCTCCCATCCGGCCCGCCTCCGCTACGAACACGCGGAGCTGCTGGTCCAGCGCGGCGAGTTCCTCGCGGGCGCGGCGGAGATGGAGGCGTACGCCTCGGTCGTGGACGCGGTGGAACCGAGCGCGGCCGCGTCGATCCGGAATAGGGCACAGGCGGCGCGGGCGCTGCTGAACTAGGGCACAGGCGGCGCGGGCGCTGCTGAACTAGGGCACGAGGTCGTACCCGGCGTTCACACCTCGTCCGCGTCCTTTGGACCGCGCCGTGCCGACAGCGCTCGCAGGAACCAGTCGAGGGCGGGGGCGGGAGGCTCCGGGGGCGGCCAGCCGTTGATCACGGAGAGAAGGTGGAGATAGCGGGCCCGACGCGGGTCCGCCACCGCCTCCAGATACGAGCTGAGGTCGTCGGGGCAGGCGGGGTGGGCGGTGACCTGCTCGACGATCCCTTGTGCCTCGGGTGAGGACGGGTCGAGGGAGAGGGCTGCCGTCTCGCGGACGACGGCCACGATGTCGGGGCGAGGCGGCGTGCCGTCACCGTCCCGGGTGGCGGCGAACCGCTCGACAGTCCGCCGGGCACCGGCCACGAACTCCGGGTCCTGCGTCAGCTCGGCGAGCTCCACCCAGGCCACGACCTGGGCGTCGTCGGGGTCGTCGGTCAGGTGCGGTGTCATCGAGCGGACGATCCCCGTGAACGCGGGATCCTCGGCGAGGCCGCCGTAGGCGGCGTCGAGGAAGGCGCCGATCAGACGGCCGCGTTCGTCGGCGGAGAGCTGTGCCAGCTTGTGCATGAGATCCAGTTCCTCCGGGGTGGACCCGCGCCTGGCCACGGCCGTCAGCACCGCGCGCCGCAGCCGCAGGGTGCGGATCTGCAGGTCCAGCGCGTCGGCATGCGCGGCGGCGACCTCGGCGAGGGACGCCTCCCGTTCCACGACCTTCCGCACGGTGGGAAGGGCGAGCCCGAGGTCGCGCAGGGTACGGACGAGTTCGATACGGGCGACGGCGTCGACGCCGAAGCGGCGGTGACCGGCGGGGCTGCGGTCGACGGGCGGAACGATCCCCTCGTCGGCATAGAACCGAACGGTCTTGACCGTGGTCCGGGTCAGCCGCGCGAGTTCCCCGACCGAGTAGAACGTCTCCCCATCCATGGACCCCACTCTGGTGCCTCCCCTTGGGGGAGGGGCAAGGCGGAGGTCCCAAGAGTCCGGGGGGCCTACGACTCCTCGGTGCTGCGGCCGCCGATCGACACGTGCTCCGTGCTCGTGTCAGACGCTCGGGACGCCTCCCGCGTCGGGGCAGCCCATGGCGAGCGCGAGGCGGTGCGAGAGGTCCTGGAGGACGCGGATGTTCGCCTCCCCGGGGTTCTTCTCGCGCGGGCGGGATCCGTAGACCAGCTCCGCGTGGACGATGGGTGTGCCGACGCCCTTCACCTCGCAGGCGAACCACAGGTCGGCGTCCGCGTCGCCGCCTTCCGCCAGCAGCCCGACGGGAAGGCGCGCCGCCGCGACCACCTCGGGCTGCGGCGCGGGTACCCGGTCGACCTCCTCGAACAGCACCGACATCCTCGACGGGCTCTCCTCGGGGTCCTCCACATCCGGCTCGATCACGCAGTCGGTCCGCGCCCCGCCGCCGTCGACCTCGGGGTCGTGCAGCAGCTCCTTCAGCGAGTCGGCGACCCCGTACGCGCGGTACTCGAACCGCTTCGTCTCGGAGATCTGTTCCAACGCCCTCGCCGCCTTCGGCGACAGGCCCCCGCACACCTCGCTCGCCGGCACGGTCAGCGTCGCGGACTGCCCCGGGTCGCTACTGCCACAGGCCACGACCGACATCGCCAGCCCCAGGCCACCCACGGCCCGCCACGCCCCACCCACCACGCTCACCCCTCAAATGACACGAGTTCCCACATTCACCCCAGCAAGCCTCATCACCTCGGGGCCCTCGGATCGTAGTGACGCAGGCCGCATACAAGGCCGTCCCACCTGAGGAATTCGCATTCCGCTCGCATCTTCACAAGCTGCGCACGACAGGTTCACGATCGCAACCACCCGATACAGCGGAAGGGCCCCACCCGGTGTGCCGGGTGGGGCCCTTCCGCTGGTGACCGACTCGCGAGCCGTACGGGGCGTCAGCCCTCGCCGTCGAGGTCGATGACCTTCGTCCGCTCGGCCGCGGTCTTGCCCATCAGGGCGTCGCGCATCACGAAGGCGACGTCGTCGGCGGAGACCTGGTGCTTCTTGCCGTCGGCCTTGGTGATCATGATGCCGTCGAAGACACCGTCGAGGAGCTTGTCGATCGCCTTCTTGTCGTAGACCTCCACCAGGCGGCCGTTGACGGGCTTCATGGAGAGGATCTGCGGCAGCGACCGCGCCGGGCCGAACTTGATCTCCTTCTGCCCGGCCTTGATCACGATCACGTCGGACATCGCGGGCTCGGCGAACTCCTTCATCGCCCGGTCCAGCTCGGTCTGGGTGATGGCGGGCTGGCGCGTGACGACAGGCAGCTCGACCGGCTTCGACCGGCCCGTCTCGACCTGAGCGCGGAAGGCGTCCCTGACGAAGATCATCGAACGGGCCACGTCCAGGCCCTTGCCCGGCTTGCCCGGCACGGCGGTGACCTTGCTCGGGGAGAACTTGATCGTGCCCTCGGTGGCCGAGCCGGACGCGCCGGAGACGTCGGTGAGGGCGACGGCCAGTTTCTCCTCGTCGACCGGGAGCTTCGGCTCGGCGACGCGCTCGCCGCCGAAGAGGGTGCTGATCACGGAGACGGGGTTGTAGTCGCTGCCCGCTGCCGCGCGGACGGTCTCCTGGCTGTCGAGGGAGAGACCGGCCTTGTCCGGGGAGAGCGCGACCGTCTTCCCGCCGACGTTGAGCTGGAGGGGGGCGTGGGCCCGCTTGCCGAGGGCGGTCTCCAGCTTGTTGACCGCCTCCTCCTTCGTACCGCCGCCGATGTCGACGCCGAGGACGGTGGTGCCCTTGGGGACGTCGGAGTGGTTGAGGAGCAGGCCGGCGCCGTAGGCGACGCCGACGAGGCCGAACACGCCGACGCCGACGAGGACGAGCTTGGAGCGGCCCTTCTTCGCGGGGGCGGAGGAGGACGCGGAGGGCGCCGCGGGCCGGGGTGCGGCAGGCGCCGGGGCGCCTCCGACGACCTCGGGGGCCGAGAAGCCGTGCTCCGGGGCGCGGGGCGTCCGGTCGGGGCCCGAGGGCACGACGGGGATGCCGCTGGTGAGCGTGTCCCCGGAGACGTGGCCGCCGGGGCCCGGGCCGGGCGGGGTGATCGGACCGGGGCTCTGCGGGGTCAGGACGGCGGTGTCGTCCGACATGCGCGGCGGTCCCCCGAAGGGGCCGCCGGCGAGGGACCCGCCACCGACCGGACCGCCCGCGAGAGGTCCTCCACCCATCGGTCCGCCGCCTGCCGGACCGCCGCCCACCGTGCTGTTGCCGGTCACGGGGCCGGTGGTCGGGCCGGTGGGTGCCTGCGGGGCGCCCGGGGAGTACGGGCCGCCGTCGGGACCGTACGTGGCCTCGTCCTGCGGGGGCGTCGTGAGGAACATCGGCGTACCGGCCGCGGGCGTCGCCGAGATCGAGGCACCGCCTATGGTCGGGATGCCGCCGGTCGCGGGTCCCGCGAAGCCGGAGCCGCGGGCAGGGCCGCCACCGGCCGGGGGCCGCGGGCCGGGAGGAGGCGTACGTCCGGGCGCGCCGGAACCCCCACGAGGACCGGCGCCGGGGCCGCCACGAGGGCCGGCGCCAGGACCGGCACCCCTGCCCGAGGGCGCACCGGGCGCCGAAGGCCCGGAGGGGGCGGACGGCGCAGGGGGCGCGGCCGGGGCCGAGGCCGCCGGCGCGGCGGGGGCGGCACCCTTGCGCGGAGCGAACCAGTCGCTGGTCGGCTTCTCCTCCGCCTTGGGAGGCTCCACCGGAGCCGGCGGCTCCGGCGCGGGCGCAGGTGCCGGTGCGGGGGCCGGGGCGGCCTCGGCGGCCGGAGCGCTCTCGCGCTTCGGCGCAGGCACGTCAGCCTCCGCGACCGGCTTGCGGACCACCACGGGCGGGATCGGCCGCGAACCCGGAATGTTGATCCGGATCCGGGTGGTCAGCGTGGTCTCGGTCTTCGGCTCCTCCGGCTGCGGCGGAGCGGGCACGGCGGAGGCGCCGGCCGGGTCGTCGGCCCCGTCCTGCGTGGGGTGGAGCGACGGATACTGGCGGGATCCGTACGGCGGTGTACCCGAGGGGTACGCGGCTCCACCGCGCCCCTGGGCGCCGGAGGACGAACTGTCAGTCTCTCGACCAGTTTCACGACTCAAAGCAGGTTCTCCCGGTTGGCTCCACCGCCCGCTCTTGCTGGTGCTCGTGTACCCGGGCGGCTCGGCGGCGCGCACCACCATACTGGCCGTCGCCGACAGGCACCCGACGGCCGGGGATCGAGCACGGGGCATTCCGGCCGAAGTCCGGGCGCCCTTCGCTCAAGTCGGCCTGTTCATGGGGCCGGTCGCGGCAGCCGCGCCATGGTGGCACACATCACAGCGATGGCCATGCCTCCAAGAAGGTAGATCATCTCGGCGACCCCGCCCGCGAAGACCCCGTCGCCTTCCGGCCGTCCGAGACTGAGCAGCACGATCGTCACCAGCCAGCCGACTCCCGGGAGGACGATGCCCAGCTGGGTGTCGGTGGCGCGCAGCCCGCCGTAGAACACGCCTGCGGTGGCGAGCAGCGCGAGAATCAATCCTCCCGGGAACCAGGCGGTTTGGGCGAGCGAGCCGGCAGCGCCGACCAGTGCGCCGAGGACGAGGAGGAATACGTACCAGACGACCCGGACGTTCACGATCCCTCCACACCTGCGAAAAGGTCGGTCTCGCGCACGCCGGCCGGTGCGCCCGGAGTGCCGCTGACCAACTGGTAGTACTCCGTGGTGAAGATCGGCTGTCCCAGATCGTTCGAGAGTGCGAAGAACGGTCCGTCGACGGCGATTTGGGTGACATGCGCCCGCATCGCGGCGGTCTTGCGGTCCAGGTACCCCGCTGCCCCGTCGATCTCGGCGGTGATCAGGGAGTCGTCGACGACTCCGGGGACGTCGTCGATCTCGGCGATGCCGGGGAAGCCGGCGCCCTCGGCACGCAGCCGGGCGAAGGCGGTCTCGGCGACCGGGCGCGGGACCCGGTTCCAGTAGATCTTCGCGATCGCGTGCGCCGGGCCGAGGCCGGGGCGGTACGAGGCGTCCGCGGCCAGCTCGGCGGCGCGCATGGCGACGCGGTGGGCCTGGATGTGGTCGGGGTGGCCGTAGCCGCCGTCGGGGTCGTACGTGACCAGGACCTGCGGCCGGGTCTCGCGGATGATCTCGACGAGGTACGGGGCGGCGGTGTCGACGTCCGTGTTCCAGAAGGCGTTCTCGCGCCGGTTCTGCTCGACGCCCATCATTCCGGAGTCGCGGAAGCGGCCGGGGCCGCCGAGGAAGCGGTGGTCGGTGACGCCCAGCTCCTTCATCGCGGCGGCGAGTTCGCCGACGCGGTGGGCCCCGAGCCGGTCCTCCCGGTCGGGTGCCAGATGGGCGAGCTCGGGCGGGATGACCTCGCCCTCCTCGCCGAGCGTGCAGGTCACGAGGGTGACCAGCGCGCCCTCGGCCGCGTACCTGGCCATGGTGGCGCCGTTGTTGATCGACTCGTCGTCGGGGTGCGCGTGCACCAGGAGCAGACGACGGGCTGGGAGAACCGTCATGGCCCCACCCTACGAGGCAGGGCCCGGATCGAGACGGCGGGCCGCGAAACCGCAGCTCAGAACTTGAGGCCGCCGATCATGCCCGCCACGTTCGTGGTGAGCGTGCTGATGGACGGGGCGATGGACGAGCTCGCCAGGTAGAACCCCAGGAGCGCGCAGACCGCCGCATGTCCAGCCTTCAGCCCGGATTTCCGGATCAGCAGGAAGACGACGATCGCCAGCAGCACCACCGCCGAAATCGAGAGTGCCACGGCGGTTCACCTCCACACTTCTTCGGTCGGATATTCGGACGGTCAGGTCGGCGAGCATGTGCCAGCTGTCACCTACCCACCCAGCGCTACGGATCATAACTATGTGTGGCACCGCATTGATGGTGTACGGGGGCACAGGGGGGCGCACAGCGCTAGGTTCGGTCGCATGACCTCCAGGCAACAGCGGTCGTTCCCGCTCTCGTTCCCTCGTCAGTACGCCCGGACTCAGCGCTTCACCCTGGGCGCTCCGCGTGCGTTCTCGGTGTCCCCGGACGGTGAGCGGGTGGTGTTCGTGCGCTCCTCGTCGGGTACGGACCGCTCGCACAGCCTGTGGGTGCTCGACCTCGGCGGACGGGCGGACGGGGCGCGGGAGCGGGTCGCGGCGGAGCCGGAGGCGCTGCTCGAGGGCGCGGCCGAGGAGTTGTCGACGGAGGAGCGCGACCGGCGGGAGCGGAGCCGCGAGGGTTCGGGCGGGATCGTGTCCTACGCGGTGGACGGGGCCGTGGAGTTGGCCGCTTTCGCCCTGTCGGGGCGGCTGTTCGCGGCGGAGCTGAGGGCGGGGACGGCGCGCGAACTGCCGGTGCCGGGACCGGTGATCGATCCGCGGCCGTCGCCGGACGGGCGGCACATCGCCTATGTGACGCGGGGCGCGCTGCGGGTGGTGGGCGCGGACGGGGAGGGTGACCGGGCGCTGGCGGAGCCGGAGGACACGCATACGACGTACGGTCTGGCGGAGTTCGTGGCGGCCGAGGAGATGGGGCGCTCGCGGGGCTTCTGGTGGTCGCCGGAGGCGGACCGGCTGCTGGTGGCGCGGGCGGACGACCGGCCGGTGCGGCGGTGGTGGATCGCGGATCCGGCGCATCCGGACCGGGAGCCGCGGGTGGTGCCGTATCCGGCGGCGGGGACGCCGAACGCGGAGGTGCGGCTGTATGTGGTGGATCTGGCCGGGGAGCGCACGGAGGTCGACTGGGACCGGGACCGGTATCCGTATCTGGCCCGGGTCCACTGGTCCTCGGACGGCCCTCCGCTGATCCTCGTACAGGCCCGTGACCAGCGCACTCAGCTTCATCTGGCGGTGGACGCGGAGACCGGGGCCACGCGGACGGTGCATGCGGACGAGGACCCGGTGTGGCTGGAGCTGCTGCCGGGGGTGCCGGCCTGGGCTCCGGACGGGCGGCTGGTGCGGATCGCCGACGAGGGCGGGGCGCGGGTGCTCGCGGTCGGGGACCGGGCGCTGACGAGTGCGCAGCTCCATCTGCGGGCCGTCCTCGACATCGGCGAGAACGACGTCCTGGTGTCGGCGTCGGCGGGCGAGGCGGCGGCGGAGCCGGAGACCGGCGAGATCCATGTCTACCGGGTCAATGAGCTGGGTGTGGAGCGGGTCTCGGAGGAGGCCGGGATTCACTCGGCGGTGCGGGGCGGGGCGGTGACGGTGCTGTCCTCGGCCCGGCCGGACGCGCCGGGGAGCGTGGCGCGGGTGCTGCGGGACGGCGAGCAGGTGGCGGTGATCGGCTCGCACGCCGAGACGCCGGTGCTGTCGGCGCGGGTGCGCCTGGTGGAAGGGGGCGCACGGCGGATTCCGTGCGCCGTCCTGCTCCCCTCGGGGTACCGGGAAGGTGACGGACTACTCCCCGTACTCATGGATCCGTACGGGGGTCCGCACGGGCAGCGGGTGCTCGCCGCGCACAATCCGCATCTGACGTCCCAGTGGTTCGCCGACCAGGGCTTCGCCGTGATCGTGGCGGACGGGCGGGGCGCTCCGGGCCGGTCTCCCGCCTGGGAGAAGGCGATCGCGAATGATCTGACGCCCACCCTCGACGACCAGGTCGAGGCGTTGCAGGCGCTGGCGAAGGACTTCCCGCTGGATCTGGGGCGGGTGGGGATCCGGGGCTGGTCGTACGGCGGTTATCTCGCGGCGCTCGGGGTGCTGCGGCGGCCGGACGTCTTCCACGCGGGCATCGCGGGGGCGCCGCTGTCGGACATGCGGCTGTACGACACCCACTACACCGAGCGGTATCTGGGGATGCCGCAGGACAGCCCGGAGGTCTACGCGGCGAACTCGCTGGTCACGGACGACGGTCTGTCGGCGCCGGAGAACCCGGCGCGGCCATTGATGATCATCCATGGTCTGGCCGACGACAATGTGGTGGTGGCCCATACGCTGCGGCTGTCCTCGGCGCTCCTCGCGGCGGGGCGACCCCATGAGGTCCTGCCGCTGACGGGTGTCACACACATGACCCCGCAGGAGCAGGTCGCGGAGAACCTGCTCCTGCTCCAGGTGGACTTCCTCAGGCGCTCGCTGGACCTGTCGGCGGATCAGGGCGCGTCGGGCCCGAACACCTGACGGCCGCTGTCGGAGGCGCCCGGCCGTCACCAGCCGGGCGGCCGCTGCGCGGGTGGGGCCGGCGGAAGGGCGGCGACGGGGCGGTACGGGACGCGGCGCGGCTGTCCCGGGCGCGCGAGCAGCACGAGCACGGCCGCCCCCACGAGGAGCGCGAACACCGAGGTGAGGGCGGCGAGCCGGGTGTCGGACTCCAGGTCGGCGAAGTGGGAGAACCACTGGGCGCGCAGGGCCGTCGCCACCCCGCCGACCCCGTAGCCGGCGAGGAGCAGTCCGGTGAGCAGGCAGACCGGCCGAGCGTGCGTCGCACGGCCGAAGGCGCTGCCGGCGGCGGTGAGCAGCAGCAGGGTGAGGACGGCGTTCAGCCAGCCGGGCGGGACGGCGAGGGCCGGCAGCAGCAGCGAGCGGCCGCCGGTGAACCGGTCGACGGTGAACTCCACCGGAAGGACGCGCGCCCAGTACACCTCCCAGGCGGCCCAGACCAGCGCGGCCACCGCGCACAGCGTCCCGGCGGCGACGGCGGGCCCGGTACGCGGCGGGGTGGGCCCGTCGGCGTTGCCCGCGCCGTCGTCACGCCGGCCCGCTGCGGCGGTGACGACGAGCCCGGTGGCGAGGGCGAGGGTGATCAGGGTCGTGACGAGCGCGTCGACACCGGTGGCCCAGAGGCCGGGCAGCCGTAACGCCAGGGTGACGGCCCCGGTGACGGCGAGCGCGGGCGCGGCCGAGGAGGACCGCAGCGCGGCGAAAGCGGTGGCGGCGCAGGCGATGAGCAGGAGGGGGTCGACCAGCGAGGTGGCGGCCCGGCGCCGCAGCAGGAAGGCGTGCTCCCCCGCCCAGTACCAGGCGAGTTCGGCCGGTGAGCCGAAGGCCGCGAGGTCTCGCAGGAGCCAGACGGCGATGACGAGTGCGAGCGCGCCACAGAGCGCGGCGCCGGTGAGCCGTGCCGGTCGAGTCACTGTCACGGAGCCGATACTCACCGCTACCAAGCACCGAAACAAGCGGTTCCGCATATCCGAGCGGCAAGGTGTCAGGTCGGGCGAGCGAGCCCCGAAAAGGAGGGCGGCGGGCCCCCGCGGGGCAAAGGGGCGACCCCGCCCGCCAACACCCACCCCCCCCCCCAACGAG
>NZ_JBHJTL010000144.1:0-12703 GCF_042264065.1 Streptomyces sp. NPDC056222
CCCGTCGAGCGCATGATGCGCGACGCCAAGATCACCCAGATCTACGAAGGCACCAACCAGGTCCAGCGCATCGTCATGGCCCGCAACCTCCCGTAATCGTCTGCCACTTGAAAGGAGCCAGGCCGTGACCCTGAGGATCGCTGTCTGTGTGAAGTACGTACCCGACGCGACCGGCGACCGTGGTTTCGCCGACGACCTGACGGTCGACCGCGACGAGGTCGACGGCCTGCTGTCGGAGCTGGACGAGTACGCGGTCGAGCAGGCGCTGCGCATCTCCGAGGAGTCCGACGACGCCGAGGTCACCGTCGTCACCGTCGGCCCCGACGACGCCAAGGACGCGCTGCGCAAGGCGCTGTCGATGGGCGCCGACAAGGCCGTCCACGTCAACGACGACGACATCCACGGCACCGACGTCATCGGCACCTCCGCCATCCTCGCCAAGGCCCTGGAGAAGACCGGTTTCGACCTGGTCCTCTGCGGCATGGCGTCGACCGACGGCACGATGGGCGTGCTGCCGGCGCTGCTGGCCGAGCGGCTGAACCTCCCGCAGGTCACCCTGCTCTCCGAGGTCTCGGTGGAGGACGGCCTCGTCAAGGGCCGCCGGGACGGCGACGCCGCCACCGAGCTGCTCGAGGCCCCGCTGCCGGCCGTCGTCTCGGTCACCGACCAGTCCGGCGAGGCCCGTTACCCCTCCTTCAAGGGGATCATGGCCGCCAAGAAGAAGCCGGTCGAGGAGCTGGACCTGGACGACCTCGAGATCGACGCCGACGAGGTCGGTCTGGCCGGGTCCTGGACCCTGGTCGAGTCGGTCGCGGCCCGTCCGGCCCGCACCGCGGGCACGATCGTCACGGACGAGGGCGACGGCGGCAAGCAGCTCGCCGCCTTCCTCTCCGCCCAGAAGTTCATCTGACCCACCGTCACTATCGTTCAGGAGCAAGGAATCATGGCTGAGATCCTGGTTCTCGTGGACCACGCCGACGGTGCGGTCCGCAAGCCGGCGCTCGAACTGCTCACCCTGGCCCGCCGGATCGGCGAGCCGACGGCCGTCGTGCTCGGCGCCGGCGAGGCCGCGGCGTCGATCGCCGCGACCGCCGGTGAGTACGGTGCCGCCACCGTGTACGTCGCGGACGGCGCCGAGTTCGCCGAGCAGCTCGTCGTGCCGAAGGTCGACGCGCTCACCCAGATCGCGAAGGACAAGGGCGTCGCCGCCGTCCTGGTGACCTCCTCCGGCGAGGGCAAGGAGGTCGCCGCCCGCGTGGCGCTGCGCCTCGGCTCCGGTCTGATCACCGACGCCGTGGAGCTGGAGGCCGGCGAGAACGGCCCCGTCGCGACCCAGTCCGTCTTCGCCGCCTCGTACCAGGTGAAGTCGGCCGTGTCGCACGGCGTCCCGGTCATCACGGTCAAGCCCAACTCCGCCGCGCCGGAGGCCGCCCCGGCCGCCGGTACGGTCGAGAACGTCACCGTCGCCTTCACCGGCAACGCCGCCAAGGTCGTGTCGCGCACCCCGCGCGTCTCCACCGGCCGCCCCGAGCTGACCGAGTCCGCGATCGTGGTCTCCGGCGGCCGTGGCGTCGGCGCGGCCGAGGGCTTCCAGGTCGTCGAGAAGCTCGCCGACTCCCTCGGCGCGGCCGTCGGCGCCTCCCGCGCCGCGGTGGACGCGGGCTGGTACCCGCACTCCAACCAGGTCGGCCAGACCGGCAAGCAGGTCTCGCCGCAGCTGTACATCGCGGCGGGCATCTCCGGCGCGATCCAGCACCGGGCCGGTATGCAGACGTCGAAGACCATCGTGGCCGTCAACAAGGACGCCGAGGCCCCGATCTTCGACCTCGTCGACTACGGAGTGGTCGGCGACCTCTTCGAGGTCCTGCCGCAGCTGACGGACGAGATCGGCGCGCGGTAGGGGTCGATCCCCCGCTGAAAGGAAGCGGCCCGATGGCACTCTGTGCCATCGGGCCGCTTTCGTCGTGTCCGGCTCGGTTCCGGCCGGACCGCTCGCGTCGTGTCCGCTCAGATCCAGCCGTCGAGCGGGACCTCCTCGCAGAGCCGGACGACCGGCTGCGCCGCCACTGCCGAGCGGGCGGAGAGCTTGACCCGGACTCCGGGGCGCACCGCGTGCGGCGGTCCGTCGACCCGGCAGCGGACGACGAAGCCCTCGGCCATGTGCACCGGCCACAGGTCGGCGTCGGCGGCGGTGACCCCGCGGCGTACGGTGATCACGCCCTCGCCCTCGCTGCGTTCGGGCGCGAGGTCGGTCGACCCGCAGGTCGGGCAGAGCAGGCGCTGGAAGGTGGTCGTCTGGCACCAGCGGCAGAGCTGGTAGTAGAGCTCGGCGTCTGCGGCCGATCCCTCGGTCCGGACGGCGGCGCTCCCGGTCCTCAGTCCCGTGGATCCGGTGTGGAACACGATGCGTTCTCCTTGCACTCGGCGGCTCAACCGTGCATGGAGTCAAGATATGGCACTGAGTGCCATCAAATAAAGACCTCAGGAGACCTGAGTTCCCTCAATTGAAGATACTGAGATCCCTAAGGCGCTTCTCAGCTCTCGCCGAGGCTCGACTCCACCTCGCGCACCACGCGCCACATCGGCGTGGACCGCTTGGTGATCACCACGACGACGTCCTCGGTCTCATCGCCCTGGACGCCACCGCCCTCGCCGCCCCCGCTCCAGGTCTCGCGGACGAACTCCAGGGCCCGGTCCACCTCGGCCAGCGGGTCGCCCTCGCCGCCCGAGCGCAGCCAGTGACGCAGGGCGTGGTTGTGGGCGGCGACCACGGAGGCGGCGACCACGTTGGCCCGCAGGGTGCCGTCGCGGCGGTCGGCCCAGCGCGTGCGGAGATAGTCGCCGAGCGTCTTCTCGTACCGCCAGACGACCGACAGCTCGTACGTCCGCAGACCCGTCACCTCACGGGTGAGCCGGTAGCGCTGGACGGAGAAGGTGGGGTTCTCGGCGTACATCCGCATCACGAGGCGGGTGGCGTCGCAGATCCTGACCAGCGGGTCGTCGGTGTCCGCACTCGCCGCGAGGAACTCGGTCATGTCGGCGAGGCTCTGCTCGTGGTCGGGGAAGACCACATCCTCCTTGGACGGGAAGTACCGGAAGAAGGACCGCCGGCCGACGCCGGCGAGGGTGACGATGTCGTCGACGGTGGTCTGCTCGTACCCCCGCTCCAGGAAGAGCTGGAAGGCCGCGGCGATGAGGGAGTCCCGCATCGCGGGCTTGGCGGTGTTCGTCGACGCAGTTCCCATGGCCCGAACCTAACATCCAGCGGCCGAAAACGCGGCACTTGGTGCCAGCCTGAGCTGGCACCAAGTGCTATGTCGCAGGTGAGGGACGTACGGCGGTCAGCGCGCCGCCATGCGCAGGGCGCCGTCCATCCGGATCGTCTCGCCGTTGAGGTAGTCGTGCTCGGCGACCATCGTGACGAGCTTGGCGTACTCCTCGGGGCGGGCGAGACGCTGCGGGAAGGTGACACTGGCGCCGAGCCCGGCCCGGATCTCCTCGCTGAATCCGGCCATCATCGGGGTGTCGACGATGCCGGGGGCGATGGTGACGACCCGGATGCCGAACTGGGCGAGGTCACGGGCGGCGGTCACGGTCATACCGGCGACGCCGGCCTTGGAGGCGGCGTACGCGATCTGGCCGACCTGGCCCTCGAAGGCGGCGATCGAGGCGGTGTTGACGACGAGGCCGCGCTGGCCGTTCTCGTCCGGCTCCTGGCGGGCGATGGCCTCGGCAGCCAGCCGCATCACATTGAACGTCCCCAGCAGGTTGACGTTCAGGACCGTGCGGAACAGGTCGAGGTCGTGCGGGCCCTTGCGGCCCAGGATCCGGGCGGAGGGGGCGATGCCCGCGCAGTTCACGGCGACCCGCAGCTCGGCACCGTCGGCCTCGATCCGGGCGAGGGCCTCGCGGACGGGACCCTCCTCGGTCACGTCGGCGGCGAGCAGCGTGACGCCGTCGGGCCGGGGCCCGGCGGCGGCGACGGCCTTGTCCAGGTCCAGGCCGTAGACGGTGGCGCCGCGGGCGGCCAGGGCGGCGGCGGTGGCGGCGCCCAGGCCGGATGCGGCGCCGGTGACGAGCGCGGCGGAGCCGGCGATGTCCATGGAACTCCTCGTACGAAGTGAGTCGTGACGTCGGGAAGGACGGGAGGACGGAAGGGTCAGCGGACGAGCTGGCGGCTGATGACCAGCCGCTGGATCTGGTTCGTTCCTTCGAAGATCTGCATGATCTTGGCCTCGCGCATGTAGCGCTCCGCGGGGAAGTCGCGGGTGTAGCCATACCCGCCGAGGACCTGGACGGCGTCCGTGGTCACCTTCATGGCGGCGTCGGTCGCGATCAGCTTGGCGGCGCTGGCCTGGCGACTGAACGGGCGGCCGAGGTCACGGCGGCGGGCCGCGTCGAGGTAGGTGGCGCGCGCGGAGTCGACGGCGGCGGCCATGTCGGCGAGGAGGAAGCCGAGGCCCTGGTGGTCGATGATCTTCCGGCCGAAGGTGGTGCGCTCGTTGGCGTACGCGACGGCGGCTTCCAGGGCGGCCTGGGCGAGGCCCGTGGCGCAGGCGGCGATGCCGAGCCGGCCGCAGTCGAGCGCGCTGAACGCGATCTGGAGGCCCTGCCCCTCGTCGCCGATCAGTCGGTCGGCGTCCAGGAGGGCGCCGTCCCAGTGGGCGGAGGTGGTGGGGACGGCCTGGAGGCCCATCTTCCGCTCGGGCTTGCCGAAGCTGAGGCCCTCGGTCTCGCCGGGGGCGAGGAAGCAGGAGATGCCGTGGCTGCCCGGCGCGGTGCGCGCGAAGAGGGCGTAGAAGCCGGCCCTGCCGCCGTGGGTGATCCAGGCCTTGTTGCCGGTGACGCGGTACGCGGAGCCGTCGTCGGTGCGCTCCGCCTTGCAGGCGAGGGCGGCCGCGTCGGAACCGGCCTGCGGCTCGGAGAGGCTGTATCCGCCGATGGTCTCGCCGGCGAGCATCGCGGGCAGCCAGCGCTCCTTCTGCTCCGCGGTGCCGAAGGAGTACAGCGGGTGGCAGGCGAGCGTGTGGACGCTGGTGGCGACGGCGACGGCCGCCCAGCGGGCCGCCAGCTCCTCCAGGACCTGGAGGTACACCTCGTACGGCTGGCCTCCGCCGCCGAACTCCTCGGGGTACGCGAGGCCGAGCAGCCCGGCGTCGCCCAGGGTGGTGAACAGACCTTCCGGGTACGTCTCGGCAGCCTCGTGCTCGTCCACGCGGGGGGAGAGCTCCTTGTCGGCGATCTCCCGCGTGAGGGCGATGAGGTCCGCTGCCTCGGGGGTGGGAAGCAGGCGGTCGACATCCATGGCGACTCCAGTGACACTCAGCACCGCTGTAACGGTACTGCGGGCGGTACGGCAGTACCGTTGAGAGTAGCGCAGATGAGTTCAGCCGTAACCCCCCGAACGGGTCGGCCTGCATACTGTTCGGGTGATCGAGACCTCAGCCGCCGGCGCCGTCCCCAAGCCGACGGGCCGCGGCGCGGCCCGCCGGTCCGCCCTGTTCGAGGAGCTGGTGGCCCTCCTGGTCGGCGAGGGCTTCGCCCAGCTGACCCTGGACGATCTCGCGGCCCGGCTGCGCTGCTCCAAGCGCACGCTCTACGGCCTGGCCGACAGCAAGGAGCAGCTCGTCCGGGCGGCCGTGGTCCACTTCTTCCGGCGCGCGACCACGCGCGTCGAGGCCGTGCTCGCGGCGGAGCAGGAGCCCGCGGAGCGGCTGGCCGCCTACCTGAGGGCGGTCGCGGCGGAACTGGCTCCGGTCTCCCCCCGGTTCTTCGACGACGTGGCCGCCTTCGAGCCGGCCGCCGAGGTCTACGAGCGCAACACCCGCGCGGCGGCGGGCCGGGTGCAGCAGCTGATCGAGGAGGGCGTGCGCGCGGGCGCGTTCCGCGAGGTGCACGTGACCTTCGCGGCCGATGTCATCGCCTCCGTCATGGTCCGCATCCAGCAGCGGCAGGTCGCGGCGGCGACCGGGCTGGCGGACGCGGAGGCCTACGGACAGCTGGCCGAGCTCCTCCTGAACGGCCTGCGCAAGAGCTGAGCGCACCTGCGGGGCATCGGGCCGGTACCGGCCCTTGCCTCGTCACACCTGGATCGAGGGCGTCCACGAACCGGCGCCCACCCCGCCGGACTCCGTCCGATCGGGGACCGGGCTAGAACTCGTCGTCGGTGTGCGGCAGCCGCGCCGTCCGCAGCGCCGTGTCGAGCGTGGCGGCCGCGCCCGGGGCGTGCTCCTCGACCAGACCCGCCGCGACCAGGTCCGTGACCCGCGTGCCACCGAGATAGCAGGCGCCCAGATCCCGTACGGCGATGGAGAGTTCGGCCGGTTCGCCGGTCGGCTCGTACCGCGCCGCGCCGGGGCCTGCCGTGAGCCGGAAGCGGCCGGAGTTGGCGGGGAGGCGACTGTCGTGCACCTCCAGGACGAGGTCCACCGCGGTGGCCCAGGTGCGAGCCGTCAGCGCGGCGCGGACGTCGACGAGTCGCACCCACAACGCGGGGAACTGCCCCGTCACCCGCACCTGGTCGCGGTCCCCGGCGAAGAGCAGCAGCGGGTCGTCGAGCGGCCTGCCCCAGGCGCGGACGGTACCGGTCAGGTCGATCGAGGCGAGGTAGCGCCAGAGCGCGGCGGCGACGGCCGGGGTGTCGGCCTCCAGCTCGTCGACCCGCACGAGGCCGGGGGTGTGGGTCTCCTCGTTCTCGCCCTTGGTGCGATAGACGGCGTAGCCCGCGAGGGGGTCGCCGAGGGCGACGATCCGGGGCGGGGAGAGCTCGTCGTCCTCCTCGTCCTTGTCGGCGAGCCACTCCCCGCTCCAGCGCTCCTCGTCCCGTGCGTTCCGGCCGGCCCGCAGGGCACGTGTGGCCTCGAAGCAGGGCCCGACGACGGCGGGCGCGTCGGCCGGATCGATCAGACGCAGCGGGCGTTCGTCGGGGTCGATGCGCAGGGCGAGCGGGCGCCGCGAGTCGATCTCGACGGTGACGCCCTGGGTGGCGGGTCCGAAGCCGAACCGGCCGTAGATCGCGTCCTCGGAGGCCCAGAGAGCGGCGATCGGCTCGCCACGCCCGGCCGCGCGGCGGAAGAGCTCGGCGAGCAGGGCGGAGAGCACGCCACGGCGCCGGTGGGTGGGGGCGACGGAGACATAGGTGAGCCCGGGGCAGGGCAGTTCGCCGCCGGGTACGGAGAGGGTGAAGCGGTGCGCGGCGACGAAGCCGACGAGGGTCTCGCCGTCGTACGCCCCGATCCGCTCGCACGGGAGGAGCAACTCGCGGTGGTGCGTGCGCTGCTCGTCCTCGGGACGCTCGTGGAAGACGAGGTACGCGAGGTCGAGGGCGCGGTCGAGATGCGCTTCGGGTACGTCACGAATGTCCATGATCCGGACCCTAACGGGCGACCGCGTCGCTGCTCGAACGTCGGGCGTGCCAGCGTGCCAGCGGGCCAGCGGGTCAGCGGGTCAGCGGGTCAGCGGGTCAGCGGGTCAGGCGACGGAACCTATCCGGCCGTCCGGCGCGCGCGGTCCGTCGTGGTGGATCGGGGTGTGCGCGCCGGTCAGGGAGGCGCCGGAGCCGCCACGGCGGCTGGCGACGATCTCGGCGGCGATGGACAGGGCCGTCTCCTCCGGGGTGCGGGCGCCGAGGTCGAGCCCTATCGGGGAGCGCAGACGGGCCAGTTCGAGCTCGGTGACGCCGACGTCGCGCAGACGCTTGTTGCGGTCCTCGTGGGTGCGGCGGGAGCCCATCGCGCCGACGTAGGCGACGGGAAGCTTCAGGGCCGCTTCGAGGAGCGGGACGTCGAACTTGGCGTCGTGGGTCAGGACGCACAGCACGGTCCGCCCGTCGACCTCGGTCGACTCCAGGTAGCGGTGGGGCCAGTCGACGACGATCTCGTCGGCCTCGGGGAAGCGCGCCGGCGTCGCGAAGACGGGCCGGGCGTCGCACACGGTGACGTGGTAGCCGAGGAACTTGCCGACCCGGACGAGGGCGGAGGCGAAGTCGATGGCGCCGAAGACGATCATGCGGGGGGCCGGGACCGAGGACTCGACGAGGAGGGTGAGCGGCTGTCCGCAGCGGCTGCCGTCCGCGCCGATCTCGACGGTGCCGGTCCGGCCCGCGTCCAGCATCGCGAGGGCCTCGCCGGCCGCGGTGCGGTCCAGCTCGGGGTGGCCGCCGAGGCCACCCTCGTACGTACCGTCGGGGTGGACCAGGAGCGCCCGGCCCATCAGGTCGGTGGGTCCGGAGACGATCCTGGCGAGGGCCGCGGCCTCCCCCGAGACGGCGGCGGCCAGGGCGGCGGGGAACACCCCGCCGCGGACCGGGGTGACGAGGATGTCGATGACTCCGCCGCAGGTCAGGCCCACGGCGAAGGCATCCTCGTCGCTGTATCCGAAGCGCTCGACGACGGTCTCGCCGTCTTCGAGGGCCTGCTGGCACAGGTCGTAGACCGCGCCCTCCACACATCCGCCGGACACCGAGCCGATCGCCGTGCCGTCGCTGTCGACGGCGAGCGCGGCTCCCGGCTGCCGGGGCGCGCTCCCGCCGACCGCCACGACGGTGGCGACGGCGAACTCGCGTCCCTGCTCGACCCACCGGTGCAGCTCTTCGGCGATGTCCAGCATCTCGAACTCCTCGATAAGTGTGTGGAGGGCGACGTTACGGGCGTCAGCTGACGCCCAGCCAGCTCTCGATGGGATGGATCGCGAAGAACACGATGAAGATCGCGGTCAGGCCCCACATGAAGGCGCCCACTTCGCGTGCCTTGCCCTGCGCCGTCTTGATCACGGCGTAGGAGATGACACCGGCCGCGACACCCGTGGTGATGGTGTACGTGAACGGCATCAGGACCACGGTGAGGAACACCGGGATCGCGACGGAGCGGTCGCTCCAGTCGACGTGCTTGGCGTTCTGCATCATCATCGCGCCGATGACGACCAGGGCCGCGGAGGCGACCTCGGCCGGAACGATCGCGGTGATCGGGGTGAAGAAGAGACAGGCCGCGAAGAACGCGCCCGTGACGACGGAGGACAGACCCGTACGGGCACCCTCGCCGACGCCGGTCGCCGACTCGACGAAGACGGTCTGGCCGGATCCGCCGACGCCGCCGCCGATGACACCGCCGGCACCGTCGATGAACAGCGCCTTGGACAGGCCGGGCATCCGGCCCTGGGAGTCGGCGAGCTTGGCCTCGGAGCCGACACCGATGATCGTGGCCATCGCGTCGAAGAAGCCGGCGAGCACCAGGGTGAAGATGATCATGGTGATCGTGATGTAGCCGACGTCGCCCCAGCCGCTGAAGGACACTTCGCCGATGAGCGAGAAGTCCGGCGTGGAGACGGCGCTGCCGTTGAGCTCCGGCGGGCCGGAGAACCAGGCCTTGGCCGGCAGGTCGCCGACGGCGTTGACGATGGCGGCGATGACCGTGCCCGCCACGATGCCGATCAGGATGGCGCCGGGCACGTTGCGGGCCTGGAGCGCGAAGATCAGCAGCAGGGTGAAGGCGAAGATCAGCACCGGCCAGCCGGCCAGCTCACCGGTCGGGCCGAGGACGACCGGGCCACCGCCGGGCGAGGGGTTCTCGTGGACGAAGCCGGCCTTGACGAAGCCGATCAGCGCGATGAAGAGACCGATGCCGATGGTGATCGCGTGCTTGATCGCCAGCGGGATCGCGTTCATGATCATCTCGCGGAGACCGGTCACCACAAGGAGACAGATCACCGCACCGTAGGCCACACACATGGCCATGGCCTGCGGCCAGGTCATGACGGAGATGACCTGCGAGGAGAGGACGCCGGAGACGCTCAGACCGGCTGCCAGAGCGAGTGGGACCTTGCCCCAGAAGCCCATCAGCAGGGTGGTCGCGGCGGCCGCGAGGGCAGTGGCGGTGATGAGTGCGGGCTGGCTGAGGACGTTGCCGTCCACATCCTTGCCGCCGAGGATCAGGGGGTTGAGCAGGAGAATGTACGCCATCGCCATGAAGGTGGTGACGCCGCCGCGGATCTCCGTCGCGACGGTGGATCCTCTCTCCGAGATGTGAAAGTACCGGTCGAGCCAAGAGCGGCCGGCGGGGACGTTCGAGCCGGAGCCCGCGTCCTCCGAGGCG
Source organism: Streptomyces sp. NPDC056222 (assembly GCF_042264065.1). NCBI lineage: Bacteria > Bacillati > Actinomycetota > Actinomycetes > Kitasatosporales > Streptomycetaceae > Streptomyces > Streptomyces sp. NPDC056222. The sequence continues at coordinate 10,089 of NZ_JBHJTL010000144.1, forward strand.
GTCTTGGGCTCCACTGACGACTGGGTCATGGGGCCTACTCCCAAGGTTCAAAGGGGCACCCGCATAAGACTGGGAAGTCAGAAAAGCCGCGGGATTTGGGATGGTGCGTTGGCTGCACGACCCGGGGGACGGCCCGAGACGAACTTGGATGAATCAGGTCAATCTGGTGCTACTCGGTACTGCTCGATGGTGCTGGTGATGCTGGTGTTACTCGGTGGTGCTGGTACTGCCAGGTGGTATCGAGCGGTGATACCGGGGGTCGCTCCGGGCGGTGCGGGCGGGAAGTGTGACGTTCCTGGGAGGCACACACCGCCCGGAGAGTCCTACAGGGTGCCGGTGAGCGCCTCGGGGCGGACCGGCGTCTTGTTGAGCTCCAGGCCCGTCGCGTTCCGGATCGCCGCGAGGACGGCCGGGGTGGACGACAGGGTCGGGGCCTCGCCGAGTCCCCGCAGGCCGTACGGCGCGTTGGGGTCGGCCAGTTCGAGTACGTCGACCGGGATGGTCGGCGTGTCGAGGATCGTCGGGATCAGGTAGTCCGTGAAGGAGGGGTTGCGCACCTTCGCGGTCTTCGGGTCCACGATGATCTCTTCCATCACCGCGACACCCAGGCCCTGGGTGGTGCCACCCTGGATCTGGCCGACGACGGAGAGCATGTTGAGCGCCTTGCCGACGTCCTGGGCGGTCGCGAGCTCGATGACCTTCACCAGGCCGAGCTCGGTGTCCACCTCCACCACCGCGCGGTGCGCGGCGAAGGTGTACTGGACGTGGCCGTCGCCCTGGCCGGTGACCAGGTCGAACGCGACGGTCGGGCGGTGCCGGAACTCGTGCTCCTGGTCGACGGCCTCGCCCTCGAGCACGTCGGCCAGGTCCGCGAGGACCTCGCCGCCGTCGGTGACGACCTTGCCGTTCTCCAGCAGCAGTTCGGCCGTGGCCCACGCCGGGTGGTACGAGCCGAACTTGCGCCGGCCGATCTCGAGGACGGCCTCGCGCACCTTCTCGCAGGTGTTCTTCACCGCGCCACCGGTCATGTACGTCTGCCGGGAGGCGGACGTCGAACCGGCGGAGCCGACCTGGGTGTCGGCCGGGTGGATGGTCACCTGAGTGACACCCAGCTCCGTGCGGGCGATCTGGGCGTGGACGGTGACACCGCCCTGGCCGACCTCCGCCATGGCCGTGTGGACCATCGCGACGGGCTCGCCGTTGATGACTTCCAGGCGCACGCGGGCGGTGGAGTAGTCGTCGAAGCCCTCGGAGAAGCCGACGTTCTTGATGCCGACCGCGTAGCCGACGCCGCGGACGACGCCCTCGCCGTGCGTGGTGTTGGACAGACCGCCGGGCAGCGCGCGGACGTCCGCCTGCTCGCCGGCCGCGAGCCACTGCTGCTCGGGCGGCATCGGGCGGGCCTTGACGCGGCGCAGCAGCTCGGCGACCGGGGCCGGCGAGTCCACGACCTGGCCGGTCGGCATGATCGTGCCCTGCTCCATGGCGTTGAGCTGGCGCAGCTCCACCGGGTCCATGCCCAGCTTCGCGGCGAGCTTGTCCATCTGCGCCTCGTACGCGAAGCACGCCTGGACGGCGCCGAAGCCGCGCATCGCGCCACAGGGCGGGTTGTTCGTGTAGAGCGCGACGGCCTCGATGTCGACGTCGTCGATGACGTACGGGCCGACCGAGAGGGAGGACGCGTTGCCGACGACCGCCGGGGAGGCCGAGGCGTAGGCGCCGCCGTCCAGCACGATCCGGCACTTCATGTGCGTGATCTTGCCGTCCTTGGTGGCCCCGTGCTCGTACCAGAGCTTCGCCGGGTGACGGTGCACATGGCCGAAGAAGGACTCGAAGCGGTTGTAGACGATCTTGACCGGCTTGTTCGTGGCGAGCGCCAGGAGGCAGGCGTGGATCTGCATCGAGATGTCCTCGCGACCACCGAAGGCACCGCCGACGCCGGAGAGCGTCATACGGACCTTCTCCTCGGGCAGGCCGAGGACCGGGGCGATCTGCTTGAGGTCGGAGTGCAGCCACTGGGTGGCGACGTAGAGGTCGACGCCGCCGTCCTCGGAGGGCACGGCGAGGCCGGACTCCGGGCCGAGGAAGGCCTGGTCCTGCATGCCGAAGGTGTACTCGCCCTCGACGATCACGTCGGCCCGCTTGCGGGCCTCCTCCACGTTGCCGCGGATGATCGGCTGGCGGTGCACGATGTTCGGGTGCGGGACATGACCGGAGTGGTGGTCGTCGCGGCCCTCGTGGATCAGCGGCGCGTCGGGGGCGAGGGCCGAGGCCTCGTCCGTGACGAGCGGCAGCTCCCGGTAGTCGATCTTGATCTTGGCCGCGGCGCGGCGGGCGGTCTCCGGGTGGTCGGCGGCCACGAGGGCGACCGGCTCACCGTGGTGACGTACCCGGCCGTTGGCGAGAACCGGGGTGTCCTGGATCTCCAGGCCGTAGTTCTTCATCTCGGCCGGCAGGTCGTCGTAGGTCAGCACCGAGTACACGCCGGGCATCGCCAGCGCCTCGGAGATGTCGATGGAGACGATCTCGGCGTGCGCGACGGTGGAGCGGAGCGTCTGGCCCCACAGCATGTCCTCGTGCCACATGTCCGAGGAGTACGCGAACTCACCGGTGAC